>CAIOHM010000550.1 GCA_903858055.1 uncultured delta proteobacterium | reverse complement strand
GAGGGCGCCAGGCTCGGCGAAAGGCTGAGGAAGCGGAGCGGCGGAGCCGCGGAGCAACGAAGCCCAAGCCGAATGGAGCGCCCTCGCGCGGGAGGACGCACGGCCCGACCCCCGCAGTGCCGCCGCGCGCGCTCCCGAGCGAGCGAGCCATCACCGCCCCGCGATCGTGCCCGTTATCGCCCGCGCATCAACGTCGCCGCATCGCCCGCGAGCACATAACGCCGATGCCCCGCGACGACCGGGTGAGCGTCCGCGTTCACCCCACCGTCCGCGACGACGAGCGTGGGCAAGAGGTCGGGGAGCGCGAGCGCATGCACGAGCGCGTGGTCGTCGTGCGCGGTCACGAACGCAAGGTTCTTCCCAGGCAAGAGGATCGTGAGCACCAGGTCGCGCTGGTGGATCGTCCGCGCGCCGAGCCTCAGCGACTCCTCGTGGAAGGCGATGCCATTCGCTTCGAGCAGCGCGCTGACCCGTGTGTCGGTCGCAGCGCCCACGACGAGCGTCATGCGATCGCTTGGAAGCGACGCGAGCGAGGCGAGATCGACGACGGGGTGCGCCACATCGACGAAGGGGCGGTGAGGGGCGAAGCTCTCGGCCACGAGGCGCGCCGTGGGGCTCTCGCCGGTCGCGACGATGACAGGACCCTGGAAAACATCGCGAAAACGGCTCAAGGTCCGCGCGGGTGCCGCCCCCTTCGCGCGCTGCCATCGACCGCTGCGACGCTCGAGCGTGAGCGGCGTTCGCTTCTTCTCGAGCGCGAACCGCACACCGTCGAGGAAGACCTCCCTGTGCGCCGCGGGGAGCATGGCGGTGTCGATGGCGAGGCGCTCGACGCCCTTGGTAACGACGCGCGTTCGTGCGCGCTCTTCGCGCGCGTCGAGCTCGAACCACCCGGGGGCTTCGTGGGCGCTCTCGACGCGAAACGCCTGTGTTTTGGCGCTCGAGACGTCGTTGCCTTCGTAGTGCACGTGGGGTCGAGCGGTGCGTCTTTGTGCGAGGAGCCAGTCGAGGCCGCGGCCCTCCGTGAAGGTCCACGTCCACACGTCGTGGCCCGCCTTTGGGGTGTCGAAGACGACGCTCTGACCGAGCCGCTTGTAGGCGTCGACGAGGACCTTGCTGTTGTCGATCGGGAAGTCCTGCGTGCCGTGCACCACGCGCAGCGGGAGCCCGACGCCGTTGGCGGCCTGGAGCGCGGGCGAGCGTTGCTGCGCGCCGGAAGACTCCCAGGGGTGCAGCGTGAGGCCCGCCAGGTCGCGGCGCACGAAGTAGCTCTGGTAGCCGCAGAGGGGCATCGCCGCAGCGAAGCTGTCGGGGTGGCGCAGCGCGATCGCGGCGGCGCCGGTGCCGCCCATCGAAGCGCCCGTGATCGTGACGCGGTCGCGATCGATGGGGAAGCGTGCAACGACCGCGTCGATGGAATCGAGGACCGCACGCTCGCCGATGCTGCGGTACATGGCGTTGCCGTGCGCCGCGGGAGCGAGGACGAACGCGTCGAGCGGCTCTTTTCGCTGAGGAAGGCGATCGCGGGCAACACCTTCGAGCCCTGTGGCGTGCTCTCCGAGGGTCGCGCGGAGGAAGTTCATCGCGCGTCCATCGAGCCCGTGGAGCGCGACGACGAGCGGGTACCGTCGCGTGGTCGCGCGCGGGAGCGGCGGATGGTAGAGCGCGAGCTCTTGGGCGCGCCCGTCGACCGGTGCGACGAGGCCGAGTCGCACGCTGCCTTCGAGGGTCTCGAGCGGGTCCTGACCGCGGCTCAACGGTCCGAGGAGGCGGCGCAAATCGTCTGAAAAAACCCTGATGGAGGCGAGGTCTGCACTCGGAGCCGCGAGGAGCTCGCGCAGCCGCTCGCGGAGGAAGAGCAGCGCGCCGCTCACGAGGGGGCGGCTCGTCGCGGGGAGGGCGTCGAGCCTTGCGCGCTCCGCGCTGACGAGGAGCTCCCGCGTGTCGGCGGGGGCGTCGAAGACGAACTCGGGCCCGTTCACCCAGCGGAGCGTCGAACGATCGCCGGCGCGCACGAGCGTGACGCCTTCGCTCTCGGCGCGCAGATCGGGGAGGAGCGTGAGCGCCGAAGGCTGCAAATCGAGCGGGCGAAGGTCGCTCGCAGGAATGGCCTCGAGCTGCGCGCGGTCGACATGGAGCGTGGCCCCCGGGAGCCTCACGCGTACGGCACAGGTGGCCGCAGGTGGCTCGAGTTCGAGCTCGAGGAGGCGCGGCTCATCGGTCGGGGCGAGCGGTCGCCACGAGAAGCGCTCGAACGAGCCGCGGCCGAGCGTGACACCACCGAAGGTTGCATGATGCACGGTCGCCTCGTCGACCACGAGCGCGGCCCCGGCGCGCGCGGTGACGTTCGCGCGGAGCACGACGCGGGCGCATGGCTTCGGGAGGCGCACGAACCCGTCACGGGTCGCGATGCGAGCCGGCAAGCCTTCGCCGAGCGTCTCGAAGACGGGCACGTGACCTTGGGCGTCGCTCGCGATCGCAAAGCCCCGCGGGGTGCGTTCGACGGTCCAAGCGGCGTGCGCATACGAAGCGACGAGCAGGAGGGCGAGGGCTCCTGCTCGTCGTGGCATCGAAGTGCGTAACCTGCGTGCGGGGGTCAGGTAATGCCGTGCGCCAGCACGCGCGGCTCGTCGCGGAAGAGCACGCGGATCTTCTGGCGGTCGATGACCTCGACGACCACGCCGTCGCCGAACTTGCTGTGGCGCATGAGCTCGTTCGCGGTGAACACTTCGCGAATGCCGTACGCGCGGAAGTCGCTCGGGTGGTGCCCTGCGACCGAAGACTCCCACTGACGGAGGTTCAGCGCCGCCGCCTTGCTCTCGGCCTCTTCACGGGCCGCTGCCGAAGCGCGCGAGCGCCCCGTGGTCTTCGGTGCAGAGGACGTCGCCGCGGCGCGCGTGCGGGTCCCTGCGGTGGCCGCGGGCTTCGTGCCCGGGGCGTGGGCGCGGTAGTTGTGGACCCCGTCGCAGGTCTGGCACTCGACCTTGGCGGGCACGCCGTCGGGGCCGATCGCGATGATGCGGTGGTTCAGCATGAGCAGGCACTTCGTGCACCATGCATCGACTTCACCACCGGCCTTGTATTGCTTCGACATGTTTCTGTTCGGCTCTCTTGCGGGGCAGTTATTCGCGAGGGCGGGATCGCTCTTCGCGATGGACGAAAACTTCGGTCTCGACTTCGGGCTTCCCGAACGGCAGCGGCGTCTCGCGCCCTTCTTCCGTCCCCCCCGCCGCGCCGTCTTTCGCCTGCTGATCGTTCGGTGAAAAGCGAATCGTGGTGTTGATCTCGAACTGCACGGTCGTGAGCAAGCTCTGAAGCTCGCCCGCGAGGTTCGTGTGCTCGAGGAAGTCGCGCATCTCTTTGGCGACGACGCGAAAGAGACCGTTCTTGGTGTCGTCGACTTGCGTGAGCAAAACCGCGACGACCTCCTTCGGGAGCTTCAGGTCGCCCACGAGGTGCTTGAGCGAGTCGGGGGCCTCTGTGGCCTTCTCGACGCCCTTTTCGACGGCGCGCTTGAGAAGGTCGGGGATCACGCCCTCGAGCCTGCGTCGACGCGGGTCGCCGGGATCGCTCATGCGGTCAGCGATAGCGGCACGCGCTGCGTGGGTCAACGAGCGCGACGCCCCGCGCATGAAGACCGACGAAGTTGGCGCCCCTCACGACGTGCTCTCTCGTCACGCCGCGAGGATGCGCTCGACGCCCGCGCGGGTGACCTCCGTGGTGGCGTCGAGGTCCTGGGAGCCCGTCACGGCGACGAGGTACTCGCGCTCGGAGACGCGGACACGCTCGACGTGCACCGTGCGCGCGAGCGACGCGCTCCTCACGGGGCCCGTTGCATCCATGGTGGGGGCGAGGAGCGCGAGCGCGCCGCAGAGCGCCCAAGGCCCGCTCGAGCCGAGCCACGTGCCCTGCTCGTCGGTCACGACCACGGCCTCGGCGCCGGTGCGCGAACGCACGCTGCCGAGCCAGTGGTGAAGCGCCACCTCGGGCACCGAGCTCCGGTTGCGGCGTTGGTCGTGGGAGTTCGAGCCGGAGATTTCCTCACCCATGGCCCAAGTGTTCCATGGTGCGCCAGTGTAGGCAAAGTTTCGACGGGGCTGCTTCGCCCTTACGGCGCGGAGACAGCGTCGTCGACGGCGCGATCGAAGAGGCGAGCGGCGGTGCACCCGATGACCTGTCGCTCGAGGGCTGCGCGAGATTCGTCGTCGCTCACGCGGCTCTCGCCGCCGGGCACGATGCCGACGTCGGGCACGACGCGGATACGTGCAAGATGCACCTTGCTCGCGCGGTCCGCGACGATGACGCGGACACCGTGCGCGGTACGCTGCACCTCTTCGACGGCGAGGGGCTTCGCTCCGGCGGCGGTGGCGGGCACTTCGTCGATCACCACGAAGACGAGCTTAGCGGCCTCCACGAGCTCCACAGCGCGGCCAAGCGCTTCGGGGGTCGCCGCGGCGTATTGCTCTTCGAAGACCTTGAGCCGGAGCTCGTCTTCCGCCGCCTGCACCTCGTCGACCCACCCGGGCTCGAGGAGGCGCGTCACCGCGAAAGACTCTTGCACGCGATGGAAGCGCGCGAGGCGATCGGCGCCGGGCGCGAGGGGCGGGGCCTTGAGGCAGCTCAAGAACGCGTCGCGCGGCGACAGCTTCGCGGCTTCAAGGACAGCGGCTTCGGTCGCGGCCTCGGTGCTGCCTAGACGCAAGAAGACAGCCTGCTCGCTGCGCCACGCGCGCGTGCGAAGCATCGGGCTGACGAGGTCGCCGACCCAGGGGTCCTTCGCGGCGGCCACGGTGGTCTCCGTGACGACACTCCGTACGGCGCTCCAGCGGGGCCCGAGCGTCGCGGCGAGGGCGCGCTGCTGCGCGAGCATCGAGCCTCTGCGCTGCGCGATGGCGCGGCGGCTGAGGCCCGCGTGGATGGCGGTGAAGACGATCAGCCCAAGAACGACGAAGCCCCAGAGCTTGGCGCTGGGGCGTTCGTACTTGCGCTGCTTTCGGACTTCGCGGAGCTGATGAATGCTCGCG
>CAIOHM010000549.1 GCA_903858055.1 uncultured delta proteobacterium | reverse complement strand
CGTGGCGCGGCGCGCGCTTCACGGCGACCCCTTCCGGCGGTCTCGTCGACCTGCCGGCGTCCATCGCGACGAACCGCGAGGGCGAGGCGTCGTTCGTCGTGGGGCCGGCCTACGGGCAGTCCTCGGTGAAGCTCGGCTTCGCGCACGACCTCTCGGGCACGCGCACCGGAGCCATCCTCGGTCAGCCCAAGCCGAGCCAGCGCGCGATCATCGAAATCCCCGCGAACGCGAGCCCCATGGCTTCGCTGAAGCTCGTCGTCCCCTCGAAGAGCAGCGGCCCGCGCGAGGCGCTCGGCGCGGCGGTCGACTCCTTCGCCTCGCGGCGGCTCGGCCTCACCGTCGACGACTCCGGCACGCCGGCGCTCAAGGTCATCGCCACCGTGACCTTTGGTTCGTCGCAGCAAGTGGGCGCGCGCGTCTCGCAGCCGATTGATCTCAACGTGAGCGTGGTCGGACCGCGTGGCCGCCTCTTCGAGCGCAGCGTGCGCACCGCAGGGCTCGCCGCGAACGCCGCCGACGCGCAAGGCCAAGCCATCCAGCGCGCCGTCGACGCGATGCGCGGCTGGTAATTCGTTTTCGTCCCCGTATTTCCTTCGAGAGAGTTCGCCATGATCACCCGTTCTTCCGTCGTCCTCGTGCTCGCGCTCGCCCTTCAGCCCACGCTGGCGGCCGCCTTCCCGGTCGCGCAGTTCGTCGAGACCGTCGACACCGACTTCCAGCGCTTTCGCGTGAGCGACGCCGAAGGGCCGAACCTCACCGCGGCCAAGAACGCCGCCATGGGCGAGGCGCTCTTCTTCGCGGCCAAGAGCCTCACGGGAAGCGAGGACGAGAAGGCGGCCATCGAGCAGCGGCGCGCGACCATTGCGCGCTACACGGACCTCGCGCGCGCGGGCCGCGTGCTCAAGACCATCTTCCGCGGCGACAGCCCGGTGGTGGACATCCTCATCGACGTGAACGTGAAGGAGCTGCGCCGCAAGCTCGAGCAAGACGGCACGATCGTGAAGCAAGCGGCGCTCGCCGAGAGCGTAGGCGCACCGCAAATCCTCGTGGTTCCGGAAGGCTACGACCCTTCGAAGAAGATCGACCCGGCCAAGCAATTCCTGACCGATCGCATCGCGAGCTTCCTCACGCAGCGCAAGTTCGACATGGTCGACGCGAACGCGCTCAAGAACGTGAACGACATCGTGAACGCCGTGCACGCGATCGACGGCGTGGTCGCGGACCCGATCGCCGAGGTCGCGAGCGTGGTCGGCGCGGACATCTACTTTACGTATACGGCGGGTATTACCGCGAACGTTCAGGCGTCCGCGAGCGTGAAGGCCTACGAGGCCACCACCGGTCGTCTGCTCGCCACGGGCACGGGCCAGAGCCGCCAATACCCCGCGGGCACCGCGGAAATGAGCGCGCTCACCGAGGCGGTCTCCGACGCCATGCCGAAGGTCTTCGAAGACGTCTCGGGCTACTGGCACGAAGACGCGGCGAAGGGCCGCAAGTACATGTTCTCGGTCACGGGAGACTTCTCCCAGCGCGACAAGCAGAAGGCGCTCAAGAAGTCCCTCGAGAGCCTCGGCGACGTGAAGATGAGCGTGAAGACGGCGAACAAGATGGCGGGCGTCATCCGCTCGAAGAAGTCCGCGGACGACGTGGAAGACGCGATCGAAGACGCCATCAAGGACGCCGGATTCTCGAACCCGAGCCTCACGATGTCGAGCCGCGCGCTCTTCATCTTCAAGGCGCAGTAGGGCCCCAGCTCGGCCGCGCGCGCGCAGCCTGCTGAAAAGAGCGAACGACCCAACGTTAGGCGAGCTTCTTGAGCCGCTCGCGTGCGGCGTTCAGCTCGAGGAGCTTCTGGTGGGCGAGCTCTTGAAACTCGCTCGGCAGGTGCGCCACGCGGTCCGGGTGGTACTGGGCGACCTTCTTTCGGTACGCGGAGTGGACCTCCTCCTCCGTCGCGTTCTCGGGTACCTCGAGGACCTCCCAGGGGGTCTTCGGCCGCGGAGCCGGGGGCGCGACGGGGATCGTCGTGCTGCTGCGCGGTGGGGCGGCACGCGGGCGGGAACTCCAGCGATCGGTCGAAGGCCGCGGGCCTTGCGCGGGCGGCGGCTCCGTGGAGCGTTTGGGGGCGGGCGCTCGCGCGTCGAGGCTCGTGAGCCAGTCGTCGAGCTCGAGGCGCGGCACGTTGCAGGAGGTCGCGAAGAGCTCGAGGAGCTCCTGGCTGCGCGCCGAGACCAGCCCTTCGGCCTTCGCGACCTCGACCAGCCACTCGAAGATCTGCGCCAGCGTGAACTCGGGAAACGCGAAGCGCACCTGGCGTGCCGTGAGCTCGAAGGGGCGCGGCGCCTCGGCGCGCATGAAGGCGCGCAGCTCGGAGAAGAGCTCGGTCGAGGGCTCGAAGCGCTGGAGGAGGCGGACGACGGCGCCGGTCTTTTCGGGGCTTGGGGCCCCGTCCGAGCGTGCCATGGCCATCAGCAGATCGACCAGCGGACGCAGGTGCTGACCGTAGCTCCAGCTTGCACCCTTGCCGGGTAGGCCGAGCATGAGCTCGCACGGGTTGCGCTGATCGAAGAGGCGCTCCTCGCCGAGGGGACCCTCCAAGAAGAAGCCCAGGTAGACGTCGAAGGCTCCCGCGCGATCGTAGACGAGCGCGTCAAACGGAAAATAGACCGCGGCCATACCAAGTAAGACCTTGGCTTTGCGTCGTATTCCGCCTTCTGCATCCCACGGCGTGCGGCCGGGCACCCAGCGGCTCCGGCGTCGGTCCCACAGGCGCACCTCGAGGAGCGCGTCTTGCCGAAGGCTCCGCGGGAACTCGAAGTTCAGGCGCACGCCGTTCTCGTGGTACTCGCAGCGCAGGGTGACGGGGATGTCGCGGAGCTCGCCGAGGTCGACGCCCGCCACGCGCGGATCCGGTCGATTGCTCTGCGCCAGCTTCGAGCGCGCCACGGCGAGGGCCCCGAGGACACCCGCCACGATCGCCCCTTCACGGCCCGCGACCGAAGCGCCGAGGGCCGCGCTGGCTGCTCCTCCAAAGACCACGGGCAGAACGCGCATGCGGCCGTGAGGCTAGCGCGCCCTGCCCGGGCGGGGAAAATGACTGGAGGGGAAGGGCAGCCCGCCCCTCCTCGTGGGAGGTCAGCGAGCGCTTGGCGCGCGGCGGCGCATGGCCTCCGGCGAGAAGCTGGGCGCACGGACCGCTTGCGGCGCCATGGCGCTCACGCCGGGCAGGAACACGCCCGAGACGCCATAGGTCGCGTCGGGGCGCACGTTGGTCCAGGGCGAGGAGCCCACCACCGTGTCGATCGAGGCCATGGGCGCCGAGAGGCGGATTTCCCAGGTCGTGCCGCCGTCGGTCGGCGTCGCCATGAGGCGCACGAGTGTCGAGGCGGAGACCATGAGGGGCGCGATGCCCGTGAAGGTGGTCGTCCCGAAGCTCGACGCGTTCGCGCTCCACGAACGCCAGGTCGAGCCCTCGCGCGCGTAGCCGCTCGAGCCCTCGTAGGAGAGCAGCGAGCCGAGACGCGCCGTGCCGCTCGCCTGAACGACCCAGCGCACGGAGCCCGTGGCGAGGTCGACCTCTTCGATGCCACGGCGCGTGTACACGCCGCCCGCGTCGCCTTCGGTGCAACCCACGCTCACGACGAAGAGCTTCTTGCCGCTCGCGTCGAAGACCATTTGCTGCGGGTTCGCGCCTTGGAGCTCGATCGCGGCTTGGCTGCCCGCGGCGGGGCCCGTGAGCTGGCGCGTCGTCGGGTTGATCGCCGTCACGAGCGGCTTCGCTGCGGTGCACTTGCCCGAGAAGTCGAACTGATCGATGCGCTGCACGAGGCCGTAGACCTTGCCTGCGGCCTCGTCCGCGATGAGCTGGACGGCGTCGACGAGCCCGTCGGTGTCGCCCGAAGCCATGAGCGGGGTGAGGTCGATGTTCGCCTCGCGCGTGCCGGTGGCCGGGTCGAGGACCGCGATGCCGTTGTCGGCGTAGCGAACGACGAGCGCGCGCGCGATGCCGGGCACGTAGGCCACGTCGTAGGGGTTTTCGCTGTAATCGCCCGCGTCGGGCGCGAGCGCGATGTCGCGCTGCACGGTCCACGGGCGCGCAGGGTCGAGCACCTTCACGATGCCCTTGTCGCGCACGAGGAGGAAGCTCCTGCCGCTCGAGGTCGCGGCGATGACGTCGCCCGAGGCGATGACCGTGCGCCCCGCCACGAAGGTGCTCTGCCCGCTGCCGGAAGGCGCGACCGCGACGACCTCGGTCGACGCGAAGTCGGTTCCGAGCCAAAGCGCCATGCCGAGGGGCGCGGAGCCGGCGTCGCTCGTGGCGCCGTCCGTGCTCGCCGCGTCGCGCACGGCCCCGTCGGGCCAGACCACGCCGCTGTCGCTCGGGGCGGCGTCGGCCTGTGTCGAGCCATCGACCGTCGGCTCCGCATCGGGCGTGGGACCCGCGTCGGAGACCGGTCGCCTCACTTCGATGTCGTCGCTGCATGCTCCAGTGCCGATGGCCGACGCCAGAGCGAGGAGGGCCACCATCGGGCCCGCCGCTCGAATCTTCGAATTCATGTTGTCCTGCTGCACGCCGCGCCGACCCGCGCGGAATGGGCGCAACCCAGGCAGGCCTTTCCCAAGGATCCTGCGTGCGTTGCGTGTGCTCGTGGAGCCCGGTCTCCGGACTTCCGGATCAGCCTCCCCCAGGCCCTTCCGAAGTCGTTGCAGAATGCACGTGCCTCGTGGCTTGCCTGGGTTTGTCCCCGGTTACCGTGGCGGGGGCCGTGCCGGACTCTCACCGGCTTCCCTGCGAGGGAAGTGAATCTCGCGGCTCCACATGTCGATCGCCGCATGACGAGCCGGAGATCGACGAGGCCGCCGTTAGCTCTACCGAACGGCTCGGGTCAAGCGCGCTCGCCCGGCACGCCGTCGAAGAGCGGCGTGACACCGTCGATCACGGCGCGGGCCTTGGCTCGCGCCTCCTCCAGCGTTTCACCGCGCGCGAGGGCCACACCCAGGCGGCGGCTCCCCGAGATTTCGGGCTTCCCGAAGAGGCGCAGGTTCGTCTTCGGCGCGGCGAGGGCCGCCGGCGTGATGACGAATTCGGGGGCGCTCGACGTGCCGCTCGCGAGGAGCACCCAGGAGGCGCTCGGACCGAAGGTCTCGATGCTCGGCACCGGGAGGCCTACGATGGCGCGCACGTGGAGCGCGAATTCGCTGAGCTCCTGGGAAATGAGCGTCACCATGCCCGTGTCGTGCGGTCGCGGCGAGACCTCGCTGAAGTAGACCGCGTCGCCTTTCACGAAGAGCTCGACGCCGAAGAGCCCGTGCCCGCCGAGCGCGTCCGTGACCGCCTTGGCGATGCGCTCGCTCTCCGCTTGGGCCTTCGGGCTCATCGGCTGCGGCTGCCACGACTCGTGGTAGTCGCCCTTCACTTGCCGGTGGCCGATGGCCGGGCAGAAGCTCGTGCCGCCCACGTGGCGCACCGTGAGCAGCGTGATCTCGAAGTCGAAGTCGATGAAGCCTTCGACGATCACGCGGCCGCCGCCGGCGCGCCCACCCTCTTGCGCGTAGGCCCACGCCTTCGCAAGATCGGCCTCGCTCTTCACGAGCGACTGCCCTTTGCCCGAGGAGCTCATGATCGGCTTCACGAGCAGCGGAAAACCGAGCGTTTCAGCTGCCGCGCGGAGCTCGGCCTCCGTGTCGGCGAAGCGGAACGGCGAGGTGGCGAGCCCGAGCTCTTCGGCGGCGAGGCGCCGGATGCCTTCGCGGTTCATCGTGAGCTTCGCGGCGCGTGCCGTGGGGACGACGCGGTTCCCTTCGCTCTCCCACTGCACGAGCACGTCGGTCGCGATCGCCTCGATCTCGGGCACGACGACGTGCGGCTTCACCTCGTCGAGCAGCGCGCGGAGGGCCGCGGCGTCGAGCATGGAGAGCACACGCGACTCGTGCGCGACCTGCATGGCCGGCGCGTTCGGGTAGCGATCCGCGGCGACGACGTGGAGACCGAGGCGCTGCGCTTCGAGGGCGACCTCTTTGCCGAGCTCGCCCGAGCCGAGCAGAAGCATGACGTACTTCGAGCGGGTGGTCGCGGTGCCAAGGGTCACGGATGAGGCGCTCATGGGTCCCCGCGTAGCAGGATCGATGCAGCTTGGAAGCCCGCTCGCGAAGGAGTGTGCAAGAGTGGCAGCCATGAGCTTTTTGCCTCGCGCTTCGCTCGCCCTTCTCGCCCTCTCGAGCGCTGCATTCGCCGAGACCACGCGCTTTCGCACCGAGGTCTACGCGCCCGACGGGAGCGCGAAGCTCTACGACGGCGAGACCGTCCAGACGCGCGACGAGGGCGTGACCAAGCGCCGCACCGTGTTCCGCAAGAAAGGCGAAATCGTCGCGACGAGCGAGGTCGTCTTCCGCTCGGATTCGCTGCGCCTCGAGAGCTACACGCAAGACGACTTCGTCTGCGGTCAGCGGGTGCGCGTGGCGCGAGAGGGCTCCGCGGTCGTGCTTCGCTTCGCCTCGAAGCCGGGTGCGAGCGACGACGTCACCCGCTTCGACGACGCAGCAGGCGAGCTCACCGCGGGGTCCCTCACGCTCGACGTGCTCATCCGCCAATGGGCGGCGCTCCAGCGCGGGGACGACGTGCGCTTCGAAATGATCGTCTCCGAGAAGGGGCTCCACGTGCCGTTCATCGCGGCGCCGCCGGAGCACGTGACGGTCCGCGGCCGCGAAGCCCTCCGCGTGCGCATCAAGACCTCGAACTGGCTCTTGCGACTCTTTGCGCCCGAAGTGGTCTTCAGCCTCGACGCGGCCGCCCCGCACGAGCCCCTCGAGGTCGTGGCCCCGACGATCATCCGCACGCCGAGCTGCGATCTCGTGCGCGGCAAGACCGTGCTCGAGCGCCTTTAACCCGCGCGCGGCCCCCAAGCCCCCAGGGCGCGCGTCGTGGGTACATCCCTCGCGCTTACGTCGCGCATACGAAGCGCATACGGAAGTCCATCGCGAAGCGTTCGCCCCCGGCGTGGATCGCCCGCGACCGGGGTGGAGCGCGCTCGCTCCAGGGGCCGTGTGCGACAGCGCCCCGCATGGCCCGAGGTGTGACCGGAACTATTTGCAGTGAAGCCGTATCCTTGCGGCATCGTTGGAGCGAACGCAGCGCTTGTCCTACAGGTGCGCACGAATCCACTCCCTGGAATTTCGCTGGCATGCGTCGTGCGAAGCCAGGGGCATGACCCGCTCGGTTCGCTCCACGTTCGCGGCTGCCGTGTTTGCTTCGACCCTGCTCGCGGGCTGCGCCGGCCCCGCGATGGTCGGCGACGAGATCGTCGAAGACGCCGACGAGCTCCGCGTGTGCGCGAAGGGGCCCACGGTCGAGGGCGTCGACGTCTCGTATTACCAAGGCACCGTGAACTGGGCCTCCGTGCGGGCTTCCGGGCGCCGCTTCGCGATCGCGCGCATCAGCGACGGCGCAACGTTCAACGACCCGACGTTCCAGCGCAACTGGTCGGGCATCAAGGCCGCGGGCATGATCCGCGGCGCGTACCAGTTCTTCCGCCCGGGCCAAGATCCGGTCGCGCAAGCGGACCTCGTGGTGCGCGCGGTCGGGCGCCTTGGCAGCGGCGACCTCCCCGTGGTCCTCGACCTCGAAGACTCCGATGGCCAGTCGAGCGCGACGGTCATGAGCCGCGCGCTCAAGTGGATCGAGCGCGTGCAGGCGGGCACCGGGAAGAAGCCCATCCTCTACACCTCGGTGGGCTACCTCGACGGCGTTCGCGGCACGGCCCCGTTCAACGGCATGACCCTCTGGGTGGCGAACTACGGCGTCGCGTGCCCCTACCTCCCGAGCGGCTTCGCGAACTGGCAGTTCTGGCAGTACGGCGACACGGGCCGCGTCTCCGGCGTCACGGGCAACGTGGACGTGAACCTCTTCAACGGCACCTACGCGCAGCTCGAGGCCCTCGCGAACGGCTCCGCGAGCCCGACGCCGCCCGCGGCTGCGACCGCCACGAAGGTCTCGCTGAAGTGGACGCGCGAAGGCGACACGTGGGCCTTCGACACGAGCAGCGAGCCAAACGTCGCGAAGGTCGTGCTCGAGGTCGAGGGGTTCACGATCGGCGAGGCCACGGCGGCGACGAACTTCGACCTGCGCTACCGCTTCAACTACGCGAAGGAAGGTCGCGGCATCGAGGCGATCGCCTACGACGCGCAAGGGCGGAAGCTCGGCGTGTCGTCGGGGCTCATCGACTCGACGCAGGGCGCAGGGCGTGTCGCCGTGCAGCCGCGATCGGACGGCAGCTGGGAGTTTGCGCTCGAAGAGGCTCCGGCGGGCGTCGCGAGCATCGAGGTGCGCGCGGACGGCTACCTCCTCCGTGACGGTGCGACCGGAGCCACGCGCTCGACGCGCAAGGCCGTGCGCTCGGTGCTCACGATCAAGGGCACGCGGCAGCTCGAGGTTCGCACCTTCGACGCCGGCGGGCGCCTCCGTGGCACGCTGCGACGTGCCTTCGTGAACCCCTGAGCGCGGTCGCCGCGCTTGCGGGAGCGGCGCAAATCGGGTCGGATTCCGCGCACCATGCTTCGCGTCACGCTCGTCCGTTCCTCCTCGTTGCTTCTGGCGTGCGTGGCACCGCTCGTCGTCGGCTGTGCCCATTCAATCGAAGGCAAGCCGAGCGTCGTCGATGCAGGGGTTCAGCCGGTCGACGGTGGCGCGTTGGGGGCAGACGCTTCGGCGCTCGATGCCAGCGTGCAAGATGCAAGCGTGCAAGATGCAAGCGTGCAAGATGCAGGCGTCATCGATGGCGCAGCTCCCCAAGCAGACGCGGCGCTCGACGCCTCCTTCGTGATGCTTCCGCCGACCACCGCGGCGCTGACGGGCCCCGGCCTGAGCACCTGCGGACCGAACGGTGGCGAGTCCTGTGCGACGACGATCCTCGTGCCGGGCGGCACGTACCCGGTGCTCCTCGAGCCCGCCACCCCCGCGACCGTCTCGCCGTACCGCCTCGACAAGTACAAGGTCACGGTCGGGCGCTTCCGGAAGTTCGTGGCCGAGTGGCTAGGCGGGTGGCGACCGGCCGAGGGCGCGGGGAAGCACGTGCACCTGAACGGCGGGCGCGGGCTCTTGCGCACGCAGGGCGGCTACGAAGCCGGCTGGTCGACGGCCTGGAACGGCTGGGTCGGGGCGTCGCGGCAGGCTTCGCAGCCGCTCACCTCGATCGACGCGACCACGTGGAACACGAGCCTGTCGGGGGAGAACACGATCAGCACGCAATACGTCTCGTGGACGCCGAGCCCGACCACGCAGGAGTCGTGGCCAATCAACGGTACGAACTGGTACGAAGCGCTTGCATTCTGCATCTGGGACGGCGGCTTCCTCCCGAGCGAGATCGAGTGGGACCACGCGGCCGTGGGCGGCACCGAAGGACGCTTCTTCCCGTGGGGGGCTGACCCCGTGAGCCCTTCGCGCGCGCTCTACGGTGTCACGCGCCTCGAGCCCGTCGGCGGCAAGCCCGCGGGCAACGGTCGCTGGGGCCACGCCGACCTCCTCGGCATGCTCAGCGAGTTCGTCTACGACGTGCGCGTCACGCAATACGCGGCGAACTGCACCGATTGTGCGCACGACGACGTCAACGGCGAGCGGACCACGCGCGGCTGGAACTTCCGCGTGGCGGAGGGCACGCTCACGTCGTTCGGCGCCATCGCGCGCAGCGGCGCCTACGTGGGCGACCGCGGCTACGCGTACGGCTTTCGCTGCGCGCGTACGGGGAAGCTCTGATGGTCGCGCCCAAGTCGTCTGCGAAGCGTTCGTCGCCGGCGATCATCGCGATCGGCTTCGTCCTCGCCACGCTCGCCACCGCGCTCGGCGTGAAGCTCCTCCTCCTGAGCGAACCGAGCCCGTTGCCGCAAGCGCCGCAAGCTCCGCATACGCGGTAATACGCGGGAGTCGCGAACGATGCCGCGCATCGGTTCGTGACGCTCGTGCTACGCGGGCGCCATGAAGAAGATCCTCCTCTCCACTGCCTTCGCGGTCTCCGCCCTCGTCATCGGCTGCTCCTCCTCCTCGAGTGACACCGCGCCGGCCTCCGACGCAGGCACCGACGCTTCGAAGACCGACGCGGGCCGCGACGGTGGCACGACTCCTGCGACGCCGGACGCCGCGCCGCCGAGCCAGGGCACGGACGGCAGCGTGACGAGCTCGGATGCGGGCACCTGCGGCTTCACGACCGCCGCGCCGGCCGAGGCCTACACGGGCACCGACGACAAGGGCGATCCCCTGTGGATCTTCTTCGGGCAGGGCACGGACTCGGCGATCAGCATCGAGAACTACGTGGGCTTCGGCGGCCCGCGCGCACCGGGCACCGTCACGCTTCGCACGGAAGACGAGAGCTACGAGACCTGCGGCTTCTGCGTGATCCTCCGCACCGGATGCACCACCACGAGCTGCGAGAAGACGTTCATGCCGATCGCGGGCCAGGGGTCGATCACGATCACCGAGATGGGCGCCGTCGGAGGGAACTTCCGCGGCTCGTTCAACGGGCTCCAGTTCCGCCAAGTGACCATCGATCCGCAGACGTTCGCGACCACGCCCGTCTCGGCGGACGCGGGCGCGAGCAACGCTTGCCTCAGCGGCGTCACCTTCGAGGGGCTCCTCGACGACGTCGCGAACATGCCGTGAGCTTCGAGGCGAGGCCGCTCGGGGCCTCCGCCGACGTGATCAAAAAAGGACGCCCGTCGCTGGGCGTCCTTTTCGTTTCGCGCGAGGCCGTGATCAGCGACCGGCGGGCTCACGCGAAGGGGGAGCCGCGGCGCCGCCCTTGCTCATTTGCTGCTGCATTTGCTGCATCTGCATCTGCTGCTGGAGCTGCTGGAGCATGCGCGGGTCCATTTGCTGCATCGCACGCGGGTCCATGCCGCCCATCATGCCCTCGGCGCCCGTGCCCGGCGTGACCTCGAGGAGGTCGATGTGGAAGAAGAGCGCCGCGCCGCCGGGGATCTTCGGCGGTGCGCCGCGGTCACCGTAGCCGAGCTCGGTGGGGCAGCCGATGTTCGCCGAAGCGCCGGGCTTCATGAGGCCGAGGGCCTCGTTCCAGCACGGAACCACGGAGCCGACCGTGAACTCGACGGGCTGCTTCGACTCGTCGAAGACCGAGCCGTCCGCGAGGGTGCCCTTGTAGTTGACCTTCACGCGGTCGCCCTGCTTCGGCGTCGTGCCCGTGCCGGCCTTCTCCTCGACGAAGATGAGGCCCGTCGAGGTCTTCTTCGCGCCCTTCTGCTTGGCGAGGGTCTCGAGGGCCGGGGCCGAAGCCTCCTTGGCCTTGTCCGCCGCTTCCTTCTGGCGGGCCTGCGCGAGCGGGCCGATCTTCGGACCCCACTCCTGAATGTCGAGCTTGGTCTCGGCGCCGAGGAGGCCGTCCTTGAGGCCCTGCACGAGGTAGCCGATCTCGGCCTCGTTCGCCGAGAAGAGCTTCAGGTTCTGACCCACGTCGAGGCCGAGCGCGTAGAAGGTCTTCGCGGTGTCGTCGGGGAGCTCACCGGGGGTCGATGGAGCCTTGGCGCGGGGGCCTTCGGCGGTCTTGGCGACAGGCATGCCGCTGTCCTTCGCCTTGTCGCATGCGGCGACGAGGGCGAGGGGAGCAAGGAGGATGGCAAGGGCGGCGGCGGATCGGAAACGCATGGGGCGCGACCCTACACGCCACCGCGGGGCCGTGGCCAAGCGGAAAGCCGCGTCTCGTGCGTTTTTTCGAGCGGCGTACGCGCGCGCGATCAGGGCAACGTCGCGGTGCCCTCGTTGCCGGCCGCGTCCCGTACGGTCACGCGCGTCGCTCCGCTCGGCACCGTGAGCGTGAGCGTGCCATCGGCGGCGGTGCTCGTGCTCTGGGCCGAGCCCACGTTGCCCGTGCCGTTTGCAAACTGCACCGTGACGGGCCGCGTGCGCGCCGGGATCTTACCGTTCGACGGGACCTCGTCGTCGAGGAGGCGGAAGCCGCCCGTCGCGTCGTAGGAGACCGTGAGCGCGACGCCGCCCGCGCTCGTGGCGGCCGTGACGCCGAGGCTTGCCGCTGCGACCGTGAAGGGGGTGCTCGCCAGGGAATAACCGGGCCAATCGGCGACCAGCCGGTAGCGCCCCGTGGGCAGCGCCATGCGTGACGCGTAGCTCTCGCCCTCGAGGCCGCGCGGCATGACCGCCTGCCACTCCGCCACGTAGTAGTGGTTCGTCACATCCGCCGGCTGCGCGTTCACGGGGAAGGGGGTGTACGTCACGATCACTTCGCCGTCGGCCACGGTGCGGCCGCTGCGGGTCTTGAGCGCCACGAACGAGCTGCCCTCCTCGCGCTCCACGTGCACCCTCGGGTTGCCGAGGAGCGGCGTCGAGCCCTCGAAGACAAAGGTTGCATTCTGCAATCGTTCGATCGTCGCCTTGGGCTGCGCCGTGAGCGGCTTCTCGCCGGACCTGGTCGCGAGCTTCTCCGGCAAAACGCTGGGCACCGTGCCTGCGGTCGGCGAAGCGACGCCTGCGGGGGTCGTCACGCCTCCGCCGAGCTTCACGCGCGTGCCGTTCTCGGCGTTCTCACGCGTCGGGGTCACGGCGAGCTTCAACACCTCGGCCGCGCCCTCGAGGATGCGCTCGCCCTCGAGGGGGCCCCACACGTTGATGGAGGGCTCGTACCCGCCCGCGAGCCAGTCTTCCGGCGTGAGGAGGTAGCCCATGTGCGACTGCGCGTAGCCCACGACCGCGGTCTTCTCGGCGCCGAGCGGCGAGGCGGCACGGAGCTTGTCGGCGAGCAGCGTGACGGGCTCCCCCGGGAGCGTGGCGACGAGGAAATCTCCGATACGCAGCGCGCTCACCACCGTGCGCGTGGTCGAGCAGAGCGGGCTCTGTTCTACGGGCTGGTTGAGGACGCCTTGGATGAGGCGGTGCGCCGAGGGCAAGAGAACGCACGCGCGGTACGGGAGCAGATCGCTCACGCCGAGCAGGCCCTTCGCGGGCAGCGACGTGCCCTCGCCGCAGAGCGCCGCACCCGCCTGCGCGTTGAACTCGTCGATGGGCGACTTCACGGTCTTGCCGTCG
>CAIOHM010000548.1 GCA_903858055.1 uncultured delta proteobacterium | reverse complement strand
TCCTTCTCCGTCACGTCGAACTCCACGTTGCGCCCCGTGTACTTTGCACGGAGCTGCGCCTCGGTGCTCTTCAGCTGCTGGGCCACGGCCTCGTAGGTGAGCGAGGCCGCCTTCGCGTCGCCGCGCGCGAGGCGCTCGGAGCCGGGCGCGGCACGATGGGCACGCTCGAGGGGGGGGCCGGGGTCGCGAGGTCAACGGCCGATCCGCTGCTCGAGGGGATCGCGAAGCGCGAGGTCGGTGCGGGCGGGACGAGCTTCGGCTGTGTGGGGCCGGCGGCGCGGCGCGCGAGCTCGTTCAGGTCCGTGACGCTGTCGTCGTCGTCTTCGAGGAGGTCCGAACCCGAGATCTCCTCGATACCGCGCGGGGCGGAAGCGAGCGCCCCGGGCCCGAAGCGCTTCTCGGCGCGGTCGCGATCGCGCTTGTACGTACCCTCTTCGATTTGCCGCACCACGCGCGCCCAGTGCTGCGTGTACGTGGTCCACTTTTGGCGCGCCGTTTGGAGCCGGAACTTGAGCCCCGAGTTGCGGATGCTGCCCTCGGGGAAGCTCCGCGCGATGGCCTCGCAGCGCTTGCGGAGATCCTGCGGTTCGCGGCGCTCGAGCCCCGCGAAGTAGCGCTCATAGGCGACGCGGCACTGCTCGATCGCGCCCTCGTAGGCCGCGAGCTCGGCCTCGACGTTGCGCTCGGGCGGCGTCTGCGGAGCGAGGGGCTTCTTGGGGGGCAGGGCCATGGGGGCTTCGGCGCAGGCTCACGGCAGCGGCGTGACGCTCACGTCGTCGAAGCATACCTTCACTTCCCAGTCGTTGAAGCCGAAGTGATCGTGCCCGCGGCCGCGGAGCGGTGCGGTGTCCGGGAACTCGAAGAAAGGCTGGCCATCGATGGCGACCTTCACGGTGCGCCCGTCGTTGCGCTCGACGACGAAGCGGTAGGGGCGGTTCGGTTCCACCGGCTTGGCGCGCGGGTCGTCGGCGGCCTGCACGACAGGTACCTCGAGGCGGTCGGTGCCGTGCTCGTTCAGGCGCGCGAAGGCGTGGATGCGGTTCTTCCAGCCGCCAAAGATCACGAGGTAGCTCGTCGCGTCGACGTACGAGACGCCGGTCGCGCCGGAGGTACCGTCGCCCCAGAGCTCCGCCTTGAGGTCTCCGTCGGCGCTCGTGCTCATGGCCGTGAACGCGATGCGCGCGTTCGGCGGGAGCGTGCGCTGGAGCCACACGCCCTTGTTGCGCGCGTTCTGAGCGCAGAGCATGCCGTTCTCGATCCTCCATGCCTTGGTGTCGAGCACGAGCCAGTCGTCGCCGATGGCTCCGCCGTCGCGCGTGAAGTCGTCGGCGAAGGGCTCGCTCATCACGTTCACCGAGGGCTCGAAGGCGGCGATCTCGATGGTCTTCTTCGGAGCGCCCGCGTCCCAGGGCGGCGCCTTCCCGGAGGGGACGCACGCGGCGCCCGCGCAAGCGAGGGTGGCGGTGGCGAGGAGCAACGAGGAGCGGCTCATGCGGCGTCCGCTAGCAGGCCAACGAAAAAATCGCGAAGGCTCAAGGCGCGCCCCACGAGCGCCAAGGAATTCTTCTGGGCATCGCGGCGTTCGTCGGGCGGCCGAGGCGAGGGGGTGGAAGCCGCGGGGGAACCTGCTACCGAGCGGATTTCCTCGGTCCAACCCGGACCCTCGCGACCCGCGAGCCCGCACGGAGTTCCGTCATGTCCCAGAAGCTTCCCCCCCTCTACGTCGTCTCGGCCGCTCGTACCGCCATCGGCTCGTTCCAAGGTGCCTTCGCGGGTCTCTCGGCCCCCGAGCTCGGCGCTGCCGCCATCAAGGGCGCCCTCTCGCGCGCCAAGCTCGACGGCTCGAAGGTCGACGAAGTGTTCATGGGGAACGTGCTCACGGCGGCCGTGGGGCAAGCCCCGGCTCGCCAGGCGATGATCAAGGCGGGCCTCCCGAACACCACGCCCGCCACCACCGTGGGCAAGGTCTGCGGCTCGGGCCTTCAGAGCATCGTCTTCGGCGAGCGCGCGCTCGCCCTCGGCGACGCGAACCTCGTCATCGCGGGCGGCATGGAGTCCATGACCAATGCGCCGTATTACCTCACCAAGGCGCGTGATGGTTACCGTATGGGCAACGGTCAGGTCATCGACGGCATGATCCACGATGGCCTGTGGGATCCCTACGGCAACGTGCACATGGGCAACTGCGGCGAACTCTGCGCCAAGGAGCACGGGTTCACGCGCGAGGCCCAAGACGACTGCGCCAAGGAGTCCTTCCGCCGCGCCGTCGCCGCCCAGAAGGAGGGCCTCTTCGCCCGCGAGATCGAGGCGGTCATGATCCCGCAGCGCAAGGGCGACCCCATCGCCTTCGTCACCGACGAAGAGCCCGCGAAGGGCGACCCCGCGAAGTTTGGCGCGCTGCGCCCGGCCTTCGACAAGAACGGCACCATCACGGCCGCGAACGCCTCGAGCATCAACGACGGCGCCTCGGCGCTCGTGCTCGCGAGCGAAGAGGCGGTGAAGGCGAACGGCCTCTCCCCGATCGCACGCATCACCGGCTGGGCCAACGGCGCCCATGCCCCCGAGTGGTTCACCACGGCTCCGGCGAAGGCGATCGACAACGTGCTCGCGCGCCTCGGCCTCGGCGTGAACGACATCGACCTCTGGGAGATCAACGAGGCGTTCGCGGTGGTCCCCATGGTCGCCGCGAAGCTCTGCGGCATCGACCTCGCCAAGGTCAACGTGCGCGGCGGCGCGGTCTCGATCGGCCACCCCATCGGCGCCTCCGGCGCGCGCATCGTCACGACGCTCGTGCACACCATGCAAGACACGGGCGCCAAGCGCGGCCTCGCCACGCTGTGCATCGGCGGCGGCGAAGCGGTCGCGGTGGTCTTCGAGAAGGTCTGATGCGCGGCCCGCGGAGTCTGTCGGCCGCGGTGGAGCTCGCCTCCTTCCGCACGCCCACGATTCCTCCCGCGACCCACACCAACTCCTATGCGCTCGGCTCGCGCGAGGTCGTCCTCGTCGAGCCGGCGACGCCGTACGAAGACGAGCGGCGCGCGTTCCTCGAGTGGGCGCGCGCTTTTTCGCTTTCCGGGCGTTCGTTGGTTGCGATCGTCGTCACGCATCACCACAAAGACCACGTGGGCGGAGCCGAATTCCTCGCGCGTGAGCTCGGGCTTCCCCTGTGGATGCACGCAGAGACCGAGGCGCGTCTGCCGCTCAACGCCGCGCGCCTGCTTCGCGACGGCGAGCGCATCGTCCTGGAGGGCCCCGTGCCCACCGCGTGGGAGGTGCTCCACACGCCGGGTCATGCGCCGGGCCACGTGTGCTTGCACTCTGCACGTACGCGCGAGCTCGTCGTCGGCGACATGCTCGCGGGCACGGGCACGATCCTCGTTCCGCCCGCGAGCGGCGACGGCGACATGGCCGAGTACCTGCGCCAGCTGCGGCGCATCGGTGCTCTCGACGGCTTCGTTGCGTACCCGGCCCACGGCGAGCCCATCGAGCGACCGGAGCGCCTTTGCCGCGCGTACGTCGCCCATCGCCTGGGGCGCGAGGCCCGCATCGTCGACGTGCTCACGATCGCGCCGGGCCGCACCGTGAACGAGCTCGTCGACACCGTTTACGGTGACGTGCCGATCGCGAGCCGCCCCTTCGCGCGCCTGAGCCTCGAGGCGCACCTCGAGAAGCTCGTGGCCGAGGAGCGCGTGCGCGTGAGCGGCGCCGGTGCCGAGGCGCGGTACACGTGAGGCGCTGGATCCTCCGCCGTCAGGTGCCCGTCGAGGAGCCCGCTCCTCCCGCGGGCCCGCTCGTGCCGCTTCTGCTCTTCGCGCTCACGGCCGTGAGCATGTTCGTGACCGCGCTCGCGGCGACGCCGGTGGAGCTTTTCCCTGGGGAAACGCCAGGTCTCCTCGATCTCCTCGCGCGCCTCTACCGCAACGACCAAGCGCGCGCGGGCGCCTTCGCGATGGCCGGCTCGCTCCTGGCGATCCTCGCGACGCACGAAGCGGGGCACTACGTCGCCGCGCGCATTCACGGCGTGCCCGTCGGCTTTCCGCATTTCCTGCCGCTCCCGTTCGTCTCGCCCTTTGGCACGATGGGCGCGGTCATCCGCATGCCGTACCCGGTGCGCGATCGCCGCAAGCTCTTCGACATCGGCGCGGCGGGTCCGATCGCGGGGCTCACGCTCGCGATCCCGCTCTACGCCTACGGGGTCTCGATCTCGGTGCGCGTGCCGCACCTCGAGGCGATCGGTCAAGGCGTGGAGCTCGGCTCGTCGCTCCTCTCGCTCGGCCTCGAGCGCGTCTTCGGTCCGCCGGGCGGCGCGGAGACGGATCTCGTGCTTTCGCCCGTGGCGTTCGGTGCCTGGGGCGGGCTCTTGCTCACGATGCTGAACCTCCTCCCCGTGGGGCAGCTCGACGGCGGGCACGTGGCGACGGCGCTCTTCGGCAACCGTTGGGCGCGCGGCGCGGCGACGGTGCAC
Source organism: uncultured delta proteobacterium (assembly GCA_903858055.1). GTDB lineage: Bacteria > Myxococcota_A > Polyangia > Polyangiales > Polyangiaceae > CAIQDA01. The sequence continues at coordinate 24,610 of CAIOHM010000548.1, read as the reverse complement.
CGGCTCATGTTCCTCGCGTTTCTCCTGCTCGCGGTCGGTCCCGGGCTCCTCGCGTCGCTGCGCGGCGAGGGCTTCGCGCTGGTGCCTCACGCGGGCCGCGCGACCTTCTGGTTCGTGTGGGCCGAGCTCGTGGCCGTGATTGCCGGCGTGCCACGGGCGAACGGCATGGGGCCCCAGGCGCGCATCCTCTCGACGCTCGCGCTCTCGTGGGCGGGGTCGAGCGTCGTGGTCCGCACGAGCGAGGGCATGACCGCGCTCTGGCTCTTCGCCGTGGCCACGTTCGTCGGCACCGATCTCGCGCAAGCGGGCTTCGCCGACCCGGGGCTCGCGCACCCGAGCGTCGAGGGCGAAGGGCTTACGCGGAGTCGCCAAGTCATTGCATGGTGCACGCTCGTGACCTTCGTGCTGCTGCTCATGCCCTGGCCCATGGCGGCCTAGCCTCGGCGGCCGGCGGGGCCTCGGCGCGATGGCGTCGGGCTTGCACCGGCGCGCGCGTCGATGGACCATGCGGCCCATGAGCCTCTTCGGGTTGATGCAATCGCCGCCGCTCCTCGTCTCGTCGCTCCTGGACCACGCGGAGCGGTTCCACGGAGACCGCGAGGTGGTCTCGCGCCGCGTCGAAGGCGACGTGCACCGCACGACGTACGGGGCCTTGGCCGCGCGCGCACGGAAGCTCGCCAACGCTCTCAAAACGCTGGGTGTGGGAGAGAGCGACCGCGTCGGGACCCTCGCGTGGAACGGCTACCGCCACCTCGAGCTCTACTACGCGGTCTCCGGCAGCGGCGCCGTGCTCCACACGCTGAACCCGCGCCTCGCTCCCGATCAGCTCGTCTACATCTGCGGGCACGCGCAAGACCAAGCGCTCTTCTTCGACCTCACGTTCCTGCCGCTCGTGGAGGCCGTCGCCGCGAAGCTCACGACCGTGAAGCACTTCGTGCTCATGGCGGACCGCGAGCGCATGCCCGCGGCCTCGAAGATCGCGAACCTCCTCTGCTACGAAGACCTCGTCGCGAACGCGAGCGAGGCGTTCGTGTGGCCGAGCTTCGACGAGAGCCGCGCTTCCTCGCTCTGCTACACCTCCGGCACCACGGGGAACCCGAAGGGTGTGCTCTACAGCCATCGGTCGACGGTGCTCCACACGCTCGCCGTCGGTCTGCCGGACGCGCTGAATCTCTCGGCGCGCGACGTCGTGCTGCCGGTCGTGCCCATGTTCCACGTGAACGCCTGGGGGCTCCCGTACGCGTGCTGCATGACCGGCGCGAAGCTCGTGTTTCCCGGGCCGGCGCTCGACGGCAAGTCGCTCTACGAGCTCTTCGAGGCCGAGGGTGTGACCATGGCGGCGGGCGTGCCCACCGTGTGGCAAGGGCTGCTCGCGCACGTCGACGGCGCCGGCGTGCGCTTCCATTCGCTCGAGCGCACCGTGATCGGCGGAGCCGCGGCGCCGCGGGCCATGACCGAGAAGTTCGAGCGCACCTACGACGTGCGCGTCATCCACGCGTGGGGCATGACCGAGCTCTCGCCGGTGGGCACCGTGTGCGCGTTCAAAGCGAAGCACGCGGGCGCGAGCGAAGACGCCCGCCTCGACGTGCAAGCGAAGCAGGGACGCGCCGTGTACGGCGTCGAGACGAAGATCGTCGACGAGCAAGGGCGCGAGATCCCCTTTGGGAGTGAGACGAGCGGCGATTTGCTGGTCCGCGGCCCCTGGGTCATCGACCGCTACTTCGGGCTCGAGCAGGAATCGCCCCTCGTCGACGGCTGGTTCCCGACCGGCGACGTCGCAAAGATCGACGCAGACGGGTACGTGCAGATCACCGACCGGAGCAAAGACGTCATCAAGAGCGGCGGCGAGTGGATCGGCTCCATCGACCTCGAGAACATCGCGATGGCGCACCCGGCCGTCGCCATGGCGGCGTGCATCGCGGTCGCCCACCCGAAGTGGGACGAGCGGCCGCTGCTCGTGGTCGTGAAGAAGCCGAACGCGGAGGTCACGCGCGAAGACCTCCTCGCCTTCTACGAGGGCAAGGTCGCGAAATGGTGGGTGCCCGACGACGTCGTCTTCGTTGACGCGATCCCGCTCGGCGCGACCGGGAAAATGCAGAAGAACGTGCTGCGCGATCGCTTCCGCGAACACCGGCTCCCCGGCACCTGAGCGGCGCGTATGCTCACGGGAAGACGAGCGGGAACACGCGCGGCGCGCGCTTCTTGCGGAGGCAGCGGACGCCCGCGTGCAGGTAGCAGGCCGTAAACCCGCGGCGCGGGAGCTCGGTGCGGTTTCCGGCGGAGCGGTGCCACACCATGTTGTGAATCAAGAGGGACTCGCCGGCCTTCGCGGGGAACGGGATCGCGCGCGCTTCCGCGTCGGCGCGCGCGGCGACGTCGTCGGGCACCACGCCTCCGAGTCGCGTGGCGAGGCCGTGCACGTGGCTCCCGGGGATCGCCTCCACGCAGCCGCTCTCCTCGGGGGCATCGTCGAGGGCTGTCCAGATCTGCACGCTCGGGTCTTCGCTGAGCCCCCAAAACGTTCCGCCGTCCTGGTGCCAAGGAATGGGGCTCGAGGTGCCCGGCGCCTTGTGGAACAGCACGGCGCGGTAGAGGTGCACCGGGCCTTCGACGAACGCGCGGACGACGCGCTCGTGGCTTGGATGCGTGAGGAGTGCACGAAAGAGCACGTCGCGCTCGAGCTTCTCGATCTTCCGGTAGCGGTCCGAGGGCCCGACCCACCCCTCGCCGCGCCGGAGCGATCCGTACGTGCCGTCGTCCGAGTCGTGCTGGAAGAAGAGGTCGAGCTCGGGGGCCTCGCCGCGCATGATGGCCTCGGAGCGCGCACGCAGCGCCGCGAGGGTCTCGTCGTCGACGGTCTTGCCGAGGCGCACGATCCCGTCGCGCGCGTAAGTCTCGCGCACCTCGTCGAGCGGCGTGAGGGGGGGCGCGTCGCTCATCGCGCGTAGGGGGCGTGCGCCGGTCCGAGGGCGGTGGCGAGGCGGTTCAAGGACTCCAGCAGATCCGCGGCCAGAGGCTCGGCGGCGGAGCGGAACGCGGCGTCGACGTGCGCCGCGCGCGAGGGGCCGAGGAGCACCGAACCATGACCTCGATGGTGCACGACGAAGCGGTACGCGAGCTCGAGGAGCGTGAGGGCGTGCGTGCCGGCGAGGGTCTCGAGCGCTGCCGCCGCGTCGAAGCTCGCGTCGCGTAGGTAGCGACCCTTGTAGAGTGCATTCTTGTGGAAGCGGCCCTCGCGCGGCGCCGAGCCTCGTACGACCGTGCCCGCGAGCAGCCCGCCCGCGAGCGGGTTGAAGGCGACGGTTTCGAGGCCGTAGTGCGCGCAAAAATCCAGGTGTTCGACCTCGATCCCGCGGGCGATCACGCTGTCGACGATCTGGCTCCGCGCCGGCGCAGGCAAGCCGATCTCGCGCGCGAGCGCGTGGGCTTCGAGCGCGCGCCACGAGGCGAAGTTCGAGACGCCCCAGGTCTCGAATAGCCCCTCGTCGCGGACCTCCTTCAGGGCCTCGAGCGTCTCGCGAAGCGGCGTCTCGCGGTCGGGGGCGTGGAGGTAGAAGGTCTGCACGCGCGCGAGGCCGAGGCGCTCCAAAGACCGCGCGAGGCTCTCGCGGAGCGCACGGCGTGAGAGGCCCTCTGCTTTGCCTCCCACGCGGTCGAGGCCGACCTTCGTGGCGACGGCGAAGCGGCCCGGCGCAGCCTTCACGGCGCGACCCACGATGCGCTCGCTCTCTCCGCTCGCGTAGAGGTTCGCGGTGTCGAGCTCGCACGGCGCCGTGCTCGGGCTGAGGTCCGCGAAGCGCTCCACGATCGCGCGCGCTTCGGGCTCCTTGGTTCGGGAGCCGAAGTTCATGGTGCCGAGCGCGAAGCGTGCCGTCTTCACGCGTTCGTCATGCGGGGTGCGCCGTGACCCACGCCGCGACATTGCGCTCGATGCGGGTCTTCGGCTCCTCGAGGTCGTCCTCGAAGGGCTTGCCCGTGATGCGCTCGAAGGCCTTTGCGTAGCGGAGCGCGGCCTCCATGCGCACCTCGGCGGTGAGCGCCGGCGGCGTGCCTTCGCCCGCGAAGCCCACGGAGCGGAGCCAGCGGCGCACGTAGTCCTTGTCGAGCGGATCGGGGTCGCCGCCCTCGGCGAGGCGCTGCTCGTAGGTCGCGGCCTCCCAGAAGCGCGAGGAGTCCGGCGTGTGGATCTCGTCGATGATGACGAGGGTGCCGTCGGGCTTGCGGCCGAGCTCGTACTTCGTGTCGACGAGCATGAGCCCTTGCTTCGCGCAGTCTTCCTGGCCGAGGCGGAAGAGCTCGAGGGCGAGCTTCTCGGCGGCGTCGAAGGTCGCGGCGTCCATGAGGCCGCGCTCGAGGATCTGCGCGCGCGAAACGCTCTCGTCGTGGTGCCCCTTCGGCGCCTTCGTGGTCGGCGTCAGGATGGGCTTCTCGAGGCGCTGGTGCTTCTTCAGGCCCTCGGGGAGCACGTGGCCGCAGAAGACGCGGTCGCCCTTCTCGTACGCGGTCCAGAGGCTCGTGCCCGTGGTGCCGGTCGCGTAGGCGCGGACCACGAACTCGACCGAGAGCGGCTCGCACTTCACGCAGGCGATGGCGGTCGGGTCCACGCGGCCGAGGTAGTGGTGCGGCAGCACGCCTTCGATGCGCTTGAACCAGTGGTCACAGAAGGCCGTGAGGATCTGGCCCTTGAAGGGGATCGTGCCGAGCTCGTGGTCGAACGCGCTGATGCGGTCCGAGGCCACGAGGAGCCTCGCGCCGCCGGGGAGGTCGAAGCCGTCGCGCACCTTGCCGTGGAAGGCGCCTGGCAGCGAGAGGTCCGTGCGGTCGAGCGTACGGGTGAGGGCGGCCTCGAGGCGGGAACGGTCGAGCATGGCGCGCTCCTAAGCCTTCTTCCGCCCGCGAGTCACGGCCATTGTGGGGGAGCGCGGGGGGCTCGGACGTGTCCGCGCGCGAAAAAGGTCTACCGCGCAGCACTTTCGCGCGGCAATTCCTTCACCTTCGCCATCGGAAGGCCGTATCATCCCACGCGCGGCGGGCGCTTGGCCCGATCGCCACCGACGAGACATCATGAGCGCTACGCCCGAGGAAAAGCCCAAGTTCGTTCGCCGTCCGCCGACGGAGATCGAGGTCTGGTACCAGAAGAGCAGCAAGGTCATCCCGCGCCTCTTCCGGGACGCCGCCAAGCGCTACAAGAACCGCGACGCCCTCGGCGCGAAGGGCGCTGGGGGGGCCTACGAGTACTTCAGCTACGAAGAGCTCGACCGCCGCGTGCAGGCGCTCGCCGCCTTCCTCGTCGAGAACGGCGTTCAGCGCCAAGACCACCTGGCGATCCTCGCCGAGAACCGCCCGGAATGGGTCGTCACCGACCTCGCGACCATGACCGCGGGCGCCGCCGTCGTGCCGATCTACCCGACGCTCACGGCGATTCAGGTCAAGTACATCCTGACCCACTGCGACGCGAAGGTCGTCTTCTGCTCGAACCAGGAGCAGTACGACAAGGTCCAGAGCCTCTTCGATCAGGTGCCCACGATGACCATCGTGGTCGCGTACGATGGCGTGAAGGCCACCGAGCACGCGCGCATCAAGACGCTCACGATCGCCGAGGCGATCGAGGCGGGGAAGACCAAGGTCGCGGAGCACCGCGTCGAGATCGAGAAGCGCCTCGAGGCCATGGACTGCAACGACGTGTGCAGCATCATTTACACCTCGGGCACCACCGGCAACCCGAAGGGCGTCATGCTGACGCACCTGAACTTCCTCTCGAACGCGAACGACGGCATCCACTCGCAGATCGCCGACCTCATTCGTGAGGGGAAGTCCGTGCGCGAGCTCAGCTTCCTCCCGCTCGCGCACTGCTTCGAGCGCGTCACGTACTACGCGATCATCCTCTTCGCGGGCGGCACCATCGCCTACGCCGAGAGCATCGACACGCTCATCTCGAACCTTCAAGAGGTGAAGCCCACGACCGTCGTGAGCGTGCCGCGCGTCTACGAGAAGGTCTACGCGCGCGTCATGGGTGAGGTCGCAAAGAAGAGCCCGTTCGCGAAGAAGGTCTTCGAGTGGGCCGTGCAGGTGGGCCGCGACTTCTACGACGCCAAGAAGGCGAAGAGCGTGGGCTTCATGCACAAGCTCAAGAACGCGATCGCCACGAAGCTCGTCTTCCAGAACATCCAAGACAAGTTTGGCGGCAACGTGCAGTCGCTCCTCTCGGGCGGCGCGCCGCTCGGTCGCCACCTCGCGGAGTTCTTCTGCGCCGTGGGCATGCCGGTCTCCGAGGGCTACGGCCTCACCGAGACCTCGCCGATCATCACGACCAACCGCCCGACGCGCATCGAGTTCGGCACGGTCGGGCAGGTGCTCCGCGGCGTCGACGTGAAGATCGCCGAAGACGGCGAGATCTTCGCGCGCGGCCCGAACATCATGAAGGGCTACTACAAGGAGCCCGAGGCCACGGCGGCTACCATCGACGCCGACGGCTGGCTCCACACGGGCGACCTCGGCACCCTCGACGATCAAGGCTTCTTGCGCATCACCGGGCGCAAGAAGGAGATCATCGTCATGTCGAACGGCAAGAACGTCGCGCCCGATCCGGTCGAGCGCGTGCTCATGCAGTGCCCGCTCGTCGAGCGCGCCATCATCGTCGGCGACAACAAGCCCTTCGTGTGCGCGCTGATCGTCCCGAACTTCGACTCGCTCAAGGTGCGCGAGCAGCAGCTCGGCATGGAGGGGGACGACCCGAAGAAGTGGCTCGCGGAGCCGAAGATCCTCGAGCTCTACGAGAAGGAGCTCCACGCGGTCGGCGACGGCAAGCTCGCGAAGTTCGAGGTGCCGAAGAAGTTCTCGCTCCTCTCGCGCGACTTCACCATCGAAGACAACGAGCTCACGCCCACGCTCAAGGTGAAGCGCCGCATCGTCTCGCAGCGCTACGCCGCGAAGATCGACAAGATGTATTTCGAGAAGTGACCCGCGCCAGGAGGCGCGAGGGAGACACGGCTGCCGAGCTTCGTGCTCAGCGGCCGTTCTTCTTTCGTGGCGCACCCTTCGTTCGCGGGGTCTTCGCGCCCGCCTTGCCGCCTGCTTTGCCTGCAGAATGCACGGAGGGCTCGAAGTCCTCGCATCGCCCCGCGACCGTTCGCCCGTCGAAAGCGATCGCACAGTGGCGGAGCACGTCGATGCCGAGCACGCCGTCGTAAGGGCAGACGGGCTTTCCCTGGGAATCCACGAGGTTCCAGCGCAGGCGCGAGCGCTGCACCTCGCCGACGCGCACCGTGAGGTCCTCCACGCGCGCGGTCTCGAGGCTCTGCCCCGCCGTGACCATCGTCGCGGTCGAGCCCTCTCGCGTGACGAGCGCTCGGCCGATCGGCGAGTCGCGAAAGAGATCGCCGAACGCGGCGCCGGTGTCGACCAAGAGGCGCGCGCTGCGCCCTTCGACGAGCGCGTCCGCCATCCACGTGGTGCCTGCGTGGGGACCGCTGCCGTGGGAGCACGTGGTCGCGTTGCCCGTGAAGAGCGAGAGCGGCCCGGTGGCTTCGAGCGTCGCACGCAGCTGCGGGAGCGGGACCTCGAGGAGCTCGCCGTGCACGAGATCGACGACGATCGCGTGGGATGCTGTGACGAGGCGCTGCGGCGAGAGGAACGCGCCGAGACCGAGCTCGTGGAAGCGCGGGTGTACGCTCGCGACGGCGAAGGCCAGCCCCTCGCGCGAGGTCGAGAGCGCAGGCTCGAGGGGGCCGAAGCCCGGGATCGTCACGGCGGTGTGTGCGAGGCCTCGCAGGGGCATCGCGCCCGCGCCGTGGTCGACGCCTTGGGCGCGCAGCGAGACCGTGGGCAAGCCAGCTTCGTCGACGAGGGCCCTCGCGATCACGTGATCCGACGCGCCCGTGTCGACGAGCGCGTGGGTCCGCACGCCGGCGACCTCGAGCTCGACGAAAGGCTGCGAGGGCTTCGCGGTGGTCCAGCCAATGGCCGCACGGCGCCGCGGCTCTGCGGCGTGCGCGGGTACGACGGCGGCACCGAAGTGCGCGAAGGCAAGCGCCGCTCCGAGGAAAACGCCTTGCCGAACGCCGTTCACCGCTTGCCGGTGTCGAGGCGCGTAGTCGAGGGGTGATGGCCTGGGCCTGCCTGAGCGAGCATGTTCCGAATCTCTTCGGGCTCGGAGGTGCGGGCCCACACGTCTTCGAGGCTGATCATCCCGCGGCGGTAGAGCGACATGAGGCACTGGTTCAGGGTCTGCATGCCGTGGCGCTCTTGGCCCACCTGCATGAGGCCGTAGACCTGATGAAGCTTGTCTTCGCGGATGAGGTTTCGAATCGCCGCGTTGGGCACGAGGACCTCGGAGGCGAGGACCCGGCCCGGCCCGTTGGCGCGCGGCACGAGCTGCTGCGTGACGACACCCTGGAGGCTGAACGAGAGCTTCGCGCGCACGGCCCCTTGCTGGTGCGGCGGGAAGGCGTCGATCATGCGGGTGATCGACGAGATGGCCGAGTTCGTGTGGAGCGTCGCGAAGACCAAGTGGCCCGTTTCGCTGATGGTGAGCGCTGCCTCGATGGTCTCGAGGTCGCGCATTTCACCGATGAGCACGACGTCGGGGTCTTGACGGAGCACGTAGCGGAGCGCGTCGCGGAAGCCGTTCGTGTCGGTGCCGATCTCGCGTTGGTTGATGATGCTCAGCTTGTTCGGGTGCAGGTACTCGATCGGGTCTTCGATCGTGAGGATGTGGAAGCGCTGCTCGCTGTTGATCTTGTCGATGAGCGCCGCGAGGGTCGTGGTCTTGCCCGAGCCCGTGGGCCCGGTGACGAGGACGAGGCCGCTCGGGCGGTTGGCGAGATCGCTCACGACGGGCGGGAGTCCGAGGTCGTCGAAGCCGAGGATCTTGAACGGGATCTGACGGAACGCGCCGGCCACGGTGCCGCGCTGCATGAAGAGGTTGCCGCGGAAGCGCGCGAGCCCCGGAACACCGAAGGAGAGGTCGAGCTCGTTCGTGCGCTCGAACTCGGCTTTTTGCTGGTCGTCGAGCACGGCGTAGACGAGTGACTGCGCGTCGTGCGGGGCGAGGGGAGCCATGCGCTCGGGGATGATCGCGCCGTCGATGCGGAACGAAGGCGGCGCGCCCGCCGTGAGGTGCAGGTCGCTCGCGCCCTTCTCGACCATGCGGCGCAGGAGGTTGCGCATCGAGAGCTGTTCGGTCGTCATCTCGTCGGGCCTTTCGTTCGTCGGGCGCGGGGCTGCGCTGCGGAGCTTTCGCGTGCTTCTCGGGGGCCGGCGTCAGTCGGCCATGGTGACGCGCAGCACTTCCTCGGTGGTCGTCGCGCCTTCGAGCACCTTCTGAATGCCCGCCATGCGGAGCGTGACCATGCCCGCGCGAATGGCGCCAGCCTTGAGTTCGGCGGTGGAGACGCCTTGGAGGATGAGCTCGCGAATGGCGTCGTTGAAGCGCATGACCTCGTAGAGCGCGACACGGCCGCGGTAGCCGCTCCCGTTGCAGTTCTTGCAACCTGCACCCTTCATGAGCTTCGCGCCGGCGATTTGCTCCTCGCTGAAGCCGATGTCACGGAGGGTCTCGGGCTCCACGGTGTGCGGGGCCTTGCACTCTGCACAGATGCGGCGCGCGAGGCGCTGGGCGAGAATCAGGTTCAAGCTCGCCGTGATGAGGAACGGCTCGATGCCCATGTTGAGGAGGCGCGAGACCGTGGCCGGCGCGTCGTTCGTGTGGAGCGTCGAGAGCACCGAGTGGCCCGTGAGCGCCGCCTTGATCGCGATCTCGGCGGTCTCGAAGTCGCGGATCTCGCCGACCATGATGACGTCGGGGTCCTGGCGAAGGAACGAGCGCAGCGCCGCCGCGAAGGAGAGGCCGACGTCCTCCCGGATCTGCACCTGGTTGATGCCCTGGAGGTTGTACTCGACCGGGTCTTCCGCGGTGCTGATGTTGTGTCCCGGCGTGTTCATCTCGGAGAGCGCCGAGTAGAGCGTCGTGGTCTTGCCGGAGCCGGTGGGGCCCGTGACGAGCACCATGCCCCAGGGCTGGTGAATCGCCCACTGGAAGTCCTCGAGGGGCTTCGGGTCGAAGCCGAGCTTCGCCATGTCGAGCTGCAGGTTCGACTTGTCGAGGAGGCGGAGTACGGCCTTTTCGCCCCAGATCACGGGAAGGATCGAGACGCGGTAGTCCATCTCGCGGTCGCGGCTCAGCTTGATCTTGATGCGACCGTCCTGCGGCACGCGGCGCTCCGCGATGTCGAGGTTGCTCATGATCTTGATGCGGCTGATGACCGCGTTGAGCAGCTTCTTCGGGAGCTCCATCTCTTGAAGGAGCATGCCGTCGACGCGGTAGCGGATGCGCACCACGCGCTCGTAGGGCTCGACGTGAATGTCGCTCGCGCGCTTCTTGATCGCGTTGACGAGCAGCGCGTTCACGAGGCGGACGATCGGCGCCTCTTCGCCTTCTTTCGCCGCGGGGTCGTCGGAGACCTCACCGGGCTGCGCCGCGCTCATCGGCGACTCGGCGAGCGAGACGTCGTTCTCGTCGAAGCTCGCCATCACGTCGGCGTACTGATTTTGCGTCTTGACGCCGTAATACCGTTCGATGGCGGCGACGATCGCGCCCTCGAGCGCGACCACTGGCTCGACATTGAAGCCGGTGAGGAACTTCACGTCGTCGATCGCCCGCAAATCGCCTGGGTTCGCCATCGCCACGACGAGGGTCGACCCGGCGCGGCTCATCGGGATGAGGCGGTGCTTCTCGCACTGATCGCGCGCGATGAGCTTGAGGGTCTCCGGGTCGAAGGCGTGCTCTTCGAGGTTCACGACGCGCACGCGGTACTGCTCCGCGAGGAAGCGCGTCATCTCGTTCTCGCTCGTGTAGCCGAGCTTCGCGAGCGTGTACGCGAGGTCCTTGCCCGACTTTTGCGCTTGGTCCTGAGCCGACTTGAGCTGCGCCAAAGAGATGACCCGCTCGCGCAGGAGAAGTTCGCCGATACCGCTTCGATTCGTCGTCATGGGCTCGTGGGAAAGCGTGCGTGAGCGGCGATCCTCGGCTTCCGCGCGTCCGCGGTCAAGCAGCCCTTGCCAGGAGACGCGTGTTCATTATATTGAACAAGCGTCCAACTCACGAGAGTGCGTCCCCATGAGCATCACCTACTCCGACCTCATCGCGCAGACCCGAGCCTCGATCCGTGAAATCTCCCTCGACGAGCTGAAGGCACGCCTCGAGGCTCGCGAAGACTTCGTGCTCCTCGACGTGCGCGAGAAGGAGGAGTTCCGCGCGGGGTACGTGCCTGGCGCCGTGAACGTGCCGCGCGGCTTCCTCGAGATGCAGATCGAAGGCAAGGTGCCCGATCGTCAAAGCAAGATCGTCGTCATGTGCGCCGGCGGCGTGCGATCGGCCCTCGCGGCGGTGACGCTGAAGGCCCTCGGCTACGAGCACGTGGAGTCGGCGAACCCGGGCTTCGTCCGGTGGAAGGACCTCGGCTACCCGATGACGACGCCGCCGCAGCTCACCGAGGCGCAGCGCGATCGGTACTCGCGCCACCTCCTCTTGCCCGAGGTCGGCGAGGTCGGCCAAGCGAAGCTCCTCCAGAGCAAGGTGCTCCTCATTGGCGCGGGCGGCCTCGGCTCGCCGGCGGCGCTCTACCTGGCCGCGGCCGGCGTGGGCACGCTCGGCATCGTGGACGCGGACGTGGTCGACGCCTCGAACCTCCAGCGCCAGATCCTCCACGCGACGAGCCGCGTCGGTATGGCCAAGGTCGAGAGCGCGGCGAAGGCCATCGGCGACCTCAACCCGGACGTGAAGGTCGTCGCGCACAAGGAGCGCCTGAGCAAGGAGAACATCGATCGCCTGTTCTCCGCCTACGACGTCGTCGTCGACGGCACCGACAACTTCCCCACGCGCTACCTCGTGAACGACGCGAGCGTGCTCCTCGGCAAGCCCATCGTCCACGGATCCATCTTCCGCTTCGACGGCCAGGTCACGACGTTCCTCCCGCCGAAGGCCGCGAAGGCCCTCGGGCTCAAGGCCGGTCCTTGCTACCGCTGCCTCTACCCGGAGCCGCCGCCGCCGCACCTCGCGCCTTCGTGCCAAGAGGCGGGCGTGCTCGGCATCCTCCCGGGCGTCGTCGGCGTCGTGCAAGCGACCGAGGCCCTCAAGCTCCTGCTCGGCAAGGGCGAGCCGCTCGTCGGGCGCCTGCTCACGTACGACTCCTTGAAGATGAAGTTCCGCGAGCTCAAGCTCCGGCCCGATCCGCGCTGCGCCGTGTGCAGCGAGCACGCGACGATCACGGAGTACGTCGACTACGAAGGCTTCTGCTCGGTGTGAGCGTGCGGGCTCCCGCGCGTCACGCGCCCGGGAGCCCAGCCTTGACCGACGCGCGCAACGCGGTGATCGCGGGGCGCCTCGCTTGGTCTCCGCGGCCCGCCGCGAGCCACGCGTCGCACGCGCCCACCACCCGGCGTGCGGCGGCGTGAGCGGGCTTCTCCTTCGCGGAGAGAGCACGCTGCGGCACGAGGCGCAGGAGGCTCGTGTACGCGCTGTCGATCGCGACGAGCTCCTTGTCGCTCGCGCGGCGAGCGAAGAGGACGTACGACGACTTGATCCAGGCTTCGAGGCTGATGAGCTGGCTTACGCCCGCGTCCTCACCTTCGGCGCGCGGCTCGAAGATGGCCGTACGCCCCTCGGTGGCCGCTTGCGGGCGTAGCTCCTCGAGGCGCGCGATGAAGTTCTTCACGCGCTTCAGGGCGTCGGCGCCGGTGAGGCGGACCGTGGAGGAGGTGATGTCGCCGTCTTTGTCCAAGATCCCGTAGCTCCAGGCGGCCTGCGTGGCGACGGCGGTCTCGACGCCGCGGAGTCGTGCCAGGACAGCGTCGATGCGCTCCACCTCGCTCATGGTGAGACTCTGCACGCCGAGGGCGATCTCGTCCGCGAGGACCTTCATGCCGATGTTGAGCTCACCGTTCTTCGTGTTGCGCTGGACCTCGTCGAGGGCCTGCATGAGCTCGCCGTACCAACCCTGGGCCCCCGCGCGCGCGATGCTCGAGAGGTCGTCGGCGGACGCGGAGCCGTCGGGCCAGTCGCCGATGAGCTTCAGCCCGAACGCCATGAGCGTGAACTTGACGAAGCGGTAGTGGTGCTTCGCGGCGAGGTTGAACTTGAAGTAATCGAGCCGACCGAACTGCTCGATCGTGAGCCAGTCGCCGCGGCGGGCGCCCTTCTGCTTCTTGTTGGCGAGGTAGACCTCGACGACCTGGTTGACCCAATCGCTCGCGCCCGGGACCCAGTCCGTCGTGACGGCTTCGCCGGGGAATCGCTCCGTCGCGAAGGCGATCCACTTCCGGCCCGCGACGTCACGAACCGACTCGTCCCACACCTCGTCCTTCTTGGAGGCGGCCCGCCCGGCGCCGTCGGCGATGATGTCGAACGCGCGCTGAAAGTCGCGCGGTTCGACGCCGCCGATGTGCGTGCAGAGCTTCGCGATCGACGCGGGCGTGATGTCGAAGGGCTCGTACTGGAGGTTGTTCTTGATGCAGTAGAGCGCCCAAACCATGTGCGCGAACGCGTCCACGTACTCGTGCGGGTTCACGCGAATGATCGGGGACTCCTGCCAGGCGGGTTGGTACTCCCAAACCAGCGCGCTGTGGTCGGGCCACACCCCCACGCGCCCGTGGCCCACGTAGAGGTTCTTCTCTTCGCCGGGCACGCCGACCGAGCGCCCGAGGAATCCGTGATCGCCGTCCTCGAAGGCCACGCCAAGGCTGTCGCCGGCGGGCTTCGTCGTACCCTCGAGCGTTGGGAACGCTGCGGTCCGCGGCAGGAAGCCCACACGGAAGTTCCCTGCGTCGTTCATCGACGCCGATGCTTGGCCGACGAAGTCCTGGTGAGCCCACGTGTCGATGAACACGTGCATCGTGACGCCCGCGAGGTGGTGCGCGAGACCGTGCTTCGCGATCTCGTTGTCCGGCGTGTGCACCAGATCGGTCGTGTTGTTGATGAGGGCGATCGCCATCGGGCTGTGCGGTCGCGTGAGCCACTTGGATTTTTCGCGCGCGCCTTCGACCCCCTGGAAGAGCGACTTGTGCGACTCGCCCGAGTACGTGCGCTTGATCCATCGGTGGGACCGGCACGTGAGGCGCGAGCCCCTGGCGTGGCGCGCGTACTTGTGCGGGAGCTTTCGCTCGATCGCGGGGAGCGCGTTCCCCTCGGAGGGGTCGAAGTTGCCGGGCATGAAGTGAAACACCGGCCAAATCGACGCGAGCGTGTCCGCGGCGCTGGAGCCGACGTCGCCCTTCTTTTGGAACGACATGAGCGGCCGGTAGGTGTGCACCGTGGCCCCCGTCGCGCTGTCGCGGATCTCGAACTCGTTCGGGCACGCCGTGAGCTGCAAGCTCCAGTCGCCCGGCTTCCCGCTCGTCACGAGCACGTCCCGCGCGGCCTCGTCGACCATCTGCGCCGAGGTGCCGACGACGAGCGCCTCTTGATCCGTGTACCCTGCAAAGCGCGCAGCGACGTAGGTGGCGTGGTAGTGGAAGTCGATGTCCATGACCCGCTCACCGATATCGTGAATCGAGGCGCGCGACCGAGAATCTCGGGCGCGGCTTGTCGGTGGAGCCGTACGCTCAGCCCGTGAGCTCGCGCACCTTCGGCGCTTGGCCCACCAGGGTCTCGCCCCACTCGCCGCGCGCGATCGACGCATGTGTGCGCTCGCGCAGCGCCTCGAAGGCCGCCGCGAGCCTCTCCGGGTGCGCCTTGTACGACTCTTGGAACGAGAGCGGCTCGCCGAGCGCGAGGAAGACCGTGGGCTTGCGCTCGTTCAAGAAGTGCAAGCTCACGTAGAGCGGCACCATGGGTGTGGGCTTCTCGGGCGTGAGGCCGCGAAGCCCGTGGCGAAGCGTGTAGGGTGCACCCGTGTCGGGCGTGAGGCGCCCCTCGGGGAAGTAGAGGAGCAGCGGGCGCTCGGGCCCGTCGAGGAGCTCCGTCGTCCAGCGCAGCATGGCGCGCACGTCGCCCTTGTCCGCCGCATCGAACCCGTAACACCCGACCTTGGTGAAGAATGGAAAGCGTCGTACGGTATCGACCAGCGCGAGCGTGTAGAGCGGGCGGTCGAAGACCCGCTCGGCGAGGAGCAGCGCGAAGAAGGCGTCCCACCAGCTCGTGTGGTTCGAGGGCAGGAGCACGGGCCCTTCGGCGGGGAGCTCCGGGCGGCCGCCGAGGAGCTGAATGCTGCGGAAATCAGCTCCCCAGATGTGATCGAGGTAGCGGCGCAAAAGCCAGCGGTGCACGCGCGACTGGGTAGCGGGGATCATGCGCCTCGTTCGATGCCGCTCACGGCGTTGGGGCGCGCGGGGCCGGCTCGGGCGCGGCGGTGTCGGTTTTCGAGGGCGCTCCCTCCGAGGGCACCGCGTCGCGCGCGAGGCGACGCATCTCGCCGAGGAGGCGCAGGCGCTTCGACATCATGCGCAGGCGCGCGATGGGGGCCGAGGCCGTCACCACGACCGCATCGCCGGCCACGAGCACACGGGCACCCGTGACCGCGTCGCCGATGCCGAGTGCGCGTGCTTCGAGCGAATCACCCGTCTTTTGCAGGAGCTCCTCGACGGTCGTGCGGAGCTTTGCGGGCGCATCGGCCTTGTCGCACTCGAGGCGGAGCGTGAGCTTGAGCGAATCACTCGGGGCGTCGATGCTCGCCACGAGCCCCGCGCGCGCGATCGCGAAGAGCTCCGGGTGCCCGTCGGCGCGACCTTGCTCCTCGATGACCGAGGCGAACACGCGGCGCTGCTCCGCCGGCAGCGTGATGCCCGCGAAGAGATCGTTCGTCTTCGTGGGCTCGCTCGTGCGCCCCGCGAGGGCCGGGTAGCGCCCCTCCGCGTGCTTCTCGAAGGCCGCGGCGGCGAGCGAATGCAGGTAGGGTTCGCGGCCCCAGAGGGCGAGGCCCGAGCGGTGGAGCGCGAGGCGAGGGCCTTCTTTCGCGCCGACGTAGGACCACGCGCCTTCGGTCTCGCGCGGCGTCGTGCCGCTCTTCGCCGTGAGCTCGGCGTCGCACGCGGAGAGCCAGGGGCCGCTCATGTCGAGGCGCGCCGCGAGCGCGAAGGTGCCTTCTTCCGTCGTGGCGCCCGGGACCACGAGGCCGACCTCCCGCACCGCCCGCACGGCGCCATCGCTGCACGCGCCGAGGAGCCCCGTGGCGCGCTTCGCAGCTTGCGCGTCGCCCTCGCTCGCGAGATCGGCGAGCGCGCCCTTGCGAAGCGCTTCGACGTCGAGGGTCGCGACGAGGTAGCTGTCGTCGGGGAAGACCTGGAGGAGGTTCGGCGCGGCCTGCGAGCGCCACCACAGCCAAGCGCCTCCCGCGCCTGCCGCCACGAGGCCCGCGGCGGCGAGGGCGAGAACCCAGCGTTTCTTCGGGTTTGCAGTCTCGGCGGCGGCAGATTCGTTCATGCGGCGCACTCTGCCGAAAACGGCGCGTTCGCGGTAGGTTTCTGTGCATGGCCCTCGCAAGCGATCTCGCCTCCGCCCTCGACGCCGCCGTGGACGCGCACACGCAGGAGCTCGACGCCCTCGCGCGGGATCTTCACGCGCACCCGGAGTTGCGCTTCGAAGAGCACCACGCGGCCGCGGCGATCACGGCCCTCCTCGAACGCCACGGACATGTGGTCGAGCGCGGCCTCGCCGAGATGCCCACGTCGTTCCGTGCCCGCGCCGGTGCGAGCGGTGGCCCGCGCGTCGCGATCCTCGCCGAGTACGACGCGCTCCCCGAGATCGGTCATGCGTGCGGCCACAACCTCATCGCGGCCGGCGCCGTGGGCGCTTTCCTCGCGGCGGCGCGTGTCGTCGAGCGCGTGGGCGGCAGCGTCGAGCTCCTCGGTACGCCCGCCGAAGAGGGGGGCGGCGGGAAGATCAAGCTCATCGACGCGGGCGCCTTCGCGGGCGTCGACGCGGCGATCATGTACCACCCGTTCGATCGCGATCTCCTCGTGCACCCGACGCTCGCCTCCACGTGGGTCCGCTTCGCGTTCCGCGGAACCCCGAGCCACGCGGCCATCGCGCCGCACGAGGGCAAGAGCGCGCTCACGGCGTGCATGGACACCTTCCGCCTCGTCGACGGGCAGCGCGTGCACTTCCGCGACGGCGTGCGCGTGCACGGTTACATCCTCGACGGCGGACAGGCCGTGAACATCGTGCCGGAGACCGCGGCCTGCGAAATCAGCGTCCGCGCGGCCACCTCCGCCGAGCTCGAGCGCGTGAAGGCCGTCGTCGTACGCTGTGCGCGCGCCGCCGCCATGGCCTCGGATGTCCCCCTCGAGATCGACGAGCGCCGCGGCTACGCGGAGCTCGTGAACAACGAGGCGCTCGCGCGTGTCTTCGGTGAGCACCTCACGCGCGTGGGCCGCGCCCCCAGGTGGAAGGACCCGAGCATCGGCGCAGGCAGCACGGACATGGGCGACGTGAGCCACGTGGTGCCGTCGATTCACCCTTGGGTTGCGATCTGCGGCGAGGGTGAGACCACCTGCCATCAGCGCGCGTTCGCGGCGGCGGCGGCGAGCGAGCGCGGACTCTGTTCGGCGCGCGAGGCGGCCAAGGGCCTCGCGGCCACGGCCCTGGAATTCATCGGCTCGCCCGAGCTGCGCGCGGCCGTGAGGGCCGAGTTCGATCGGGCGCCGCGGCGTGGCTGACGCGGACGATCGAGGCTGCTTCGAGCGCACGCACGGCGGTCTGCGTGTGCACGTGCTCGCGCAGCCGCGTGCGTCGCGTGATGCGATCGTCGGCGTGCACGACGGGCAGCTCAAGGTCGCGCTCAAGGCTCCGCCCGTTGACGGAGAGGCCAACGCCGCCCTCGTCGCGTTCTTCGCGAAGGCGCTCCGCGTCCCCAAGCGCGCGGTCTCGCTCGTGCAAGGCGAGGCATCGCGGCGCAAGACCGTGCTCGTCGAAGGCGATGCGGGAGCGCACGAAGAAGCCCTCGTGGCGCTCCTCGTGCGCGCGTAATCGGTGAGGGAAAAAGCAGCGCGCGCGCCGTCGTGCCGTCCGAATCTTGGCCCTCGCGCGGCCGCCACGGCATGTCGTTCGGAGCCCCATGCGCCGTTCGGTCTCGCTCCTCCAGTCGGTTGCCAAGTCCCTCGCGCTCGCGGCGCTCGTCACCTGCGTGAGCCACGCAGCGTCGGCGGCCCCGAGCGCCCCCGCGGCGAAGGAGCCTGCGAAGGCCGCGAAGAGCGAGCCAGCGAAAGCCCCCGCGAAGCGCGGCTCCAAGGCCAAACACCACCACGCGGCGAAGAAGCCGACGCGCCACCACCGCAGCGCGAAGGTCGCCGCGAAGCCTGCGGCGGCGCCGAAGGCCGTGACCGTGGCCGCCGCGAAGCCCACCGCCGTCGCGATCGTCGACGCGACGCCGCTCCGCTTCGCTCCGCACGCCGAGGAAAACACCGCACCCGAGACGACGAAGAAGCTCGAGGCCGAGCCCGCGAAGAAGGCCGAGCCTGCCGCTGCGAAGGCGACCGAGGCCGCGCCGAAGACCGCCGAGGCCACGGGCAAGGGCGGCAAGAAAAGCAAGAAGGCGAAGAAGGAGCCGCCGAAGCCGCCGTGCCTGCGCGAGGCCGTGCACCTCGAGCGTTTCGAGGAGAAGCAGTCGTTCTCGCTCCTCACGTGCGAAGGCGCGCCGGCGCCCATGGCGATCGAGCGCCTCTCGCTCATGGCGCGCCCTGGCGGCATGGCGATGCCGAGTGAGCCCGTCGAGGCCCTCGCGAAGCGCAAAGGGGACGTGCTCGCCCCCGGCGTGAAGCGTCTTGATTTGGGGCTCCTCGAGCGCCTCCAGGCCGTGGTCGACAAGCTCCGCCCCAAGGCGAACGCCACGCTCTCGGTGGTCTCCGGCTACCGCCCCGCGAGCAAGGGGAGCCTCCACGCGGAGGGGCAGGCCATCGACTTCAGCCTCGCGGGCGCGACCAACGTCGAGCTCGTCGACGCCTGCAAAACCCTCGACGACACGGGCTGCGGCTTCTACCCGAACTCGAGCTTCATCCACCTCGACGTCCGGCCGAAGGGCGCGGGCCACGTGAGCTGGATCGACGCGAGCGGACCCGGTGAAGAGGCGCGCTACGTCTCGGGCTGGCCGCTTTCGCCAAACGACGCCCGCCGCGCGAAGGCCGCCCAAGGCATCGACCTCCAAGAGCGCCAGGGCCGCGAGTGGCACCAGATCCCGACCGATGAGCGACGCGGTGTGGCGGCCTCCACTGCCGCCCCGATCGCGATGCCCGACGAGCCGAGCGATCGCTGACGCATCCGTCGTACGTACACGAATTATACAAAAACGCGAGGCAGGGAATTCCCTCCTCGCGTTTCGTTTGGATGGTCAGCGTGCCGGTGGCAGCGTGACCGAGGGGCGCTCCGAGAGGCACTTCTCGATGCCCGCTTGAAGCTCGACGCTCGCTTGCTCGACGCGCGGGTGGCCCGTGACCACCGTGCCAATGCGGCTCGCGTCGAAGCCCTTGCTCGAGGCGCTGAACCACACGAAGAGCGCGTGGCCCTTCAAGAGGTCGAAGGGGACGCCGCCGCCCTTGCCGCCGAACCAGAGGCGCGAGTCGTGGCTGTTGTTGCGGTTGTCGCCCATGACGAAGAACTCGCTGGGCTTCACCGTGAACGGGCCCTGGTGATCCATGGCGCCGAGCGCGGCGCGGTCGAGGAGCACGAGGTACGAGTTTTCGCCGAGGAACTCCACGAAGAGCTCGCCCTCGTGGCGGCTCCACACCTCGTCGCTGTCGCTGTAGCTGAACGAGCCGGCGTGGCAGTGGGGCACCTCCCACCCGTTGATGCGCGGGTGCCCGTCGAAGACCTCGATCGTGTCGCCCGGGTGGCCGATGACGCGCTTGATGAAGTCCTCCTCGGGGCGCTCGGGGAAGCCGAAGACCACGACGTCGCCGCGCACGGGAGGCATGCGGCTGTAGAGCCGGCCCTTGCCGAAGGGCATGAGGGGCCCGTAGCGGAGCTTGTCGACGAAGATGTGATCGCCCACGCGCAGGGTGGGGATCATCGAGCCGCTGGGGATCTTGAACGCCTCGACCACGAAGCTCCGCAAGGCCAGCGCGAGGCCCAGCGCGATGACGATCTGCTCGACGTATTCCCTCGTCTCACCCTTTCGGTACGGTGCAAAGACGCGGTCGACCGTGTTCGCGAGATCGTCGCGGGAGCTTTGAAAAACCGCGAGCTCGAAGGGGGCCGCCTCGAGCGCGAGTTCGAGGGCCTCGGTCTGCTCCTCGAGGGTTCGCCTGTCTTGCGCGTCGATCTTCTTCGCGAAGCGGTCCTGCAGGCGCTCGCACTCCTCGAGGAGGCCCATGGCAGCTTCGACGTCGGCGCGTGCCTCTTCCGGCAGGTCGGCGCGGGCGGCGGGGTACACCTTTGCCGCGAGCGGCAGGCGGTAACGCACGCGCCAGAGCAGGGTCTCGACGATCGTGAAGACCACGATGGCCAGCGGCACCGGCTGGTCGCGCATGAACGCGAAGAGGCCCGTGGGCGGGTCGAGCGGATCGGGCGCACCGTGACCGAGCGAGGCGACGAGCGCCACCGCGGCGACGAGCGGCACGAGGAAGAACCAAACGCCGGCAAAGGCGGAACGGGTGATGCGCACGGCTCGATTCACGACGGGTTTCCGGAGCGCTCGACCGTAAACCAAGCGGTCGCCGTTGTCTCGCTCGGTGACGGCGCGCTGTGACCTTCGAGCGTGAATTTCCTCGCTCGCGCCGAAGTTGCCCGCGCGGAAAGGCTTCGGGCATGCTCGCACGTCTGGGCGTCCTTTTCTCGCCCGCGTGGAGTCGACATGCAGACGTGTACGGTGCTCGGTGCTGGTGCTTGGGGGACCTCCCTCGCGAAGCTCGTGGCCGAAAATGGCCTCGATGTCATCGCATGGACGAACGAAGAGTCCGTCGCGAAGGACATCAACGAGAACCACCGCAACGATCGCTACCTCGCCGGCTTCGACCTCCCGAAGAACCTCCGCGCGAGCATGGACATCGGCGCTGCGATCGCCGCCGCGGACCTGATCCTCTTCGTCGTTCCGAGCCACGCCACGCGTGAGGTCGCGCGCCTCGCCGCCCCGCACGTGCGACCCGGCGTGCCCATCGTGAGCTGCACGAAGGGCATCGAGAACGACTCGCTCGAGTTCATGGACGAAGTGCTCCAGGCGGAGCTGCCCGAGTCCGTGCACGGCGATCTCGCCTTCCTGAGCGGCCCCTCGTTCGCCAAGGAGCTCGCGCAGCGCCAACCGACCGTCGTCGTCGTGGCCACGCGCACCCCCGAGGTCTTCGACAAGGTCTGCGACGCGGTGAAGGGCCCCTACTTCCGCGTCTACGCGAGCGACGACATCGCTGGCGTCGAGTGCGGCGGTGCGCTGAAGAACGTCATCGCCATCGCGGCCGGCGTCGCCGACGGCATGGGCTACGGCTACAACAGCCGCGCGGCGCTCATCACGCGCGGGCTCGCGGAGATCGCCAAGATCGCGATGGCGCGCGGCGGCTCGGCGCTCACGGTCGCGGGCCTCTCGGGCATGGGCGACCTCGTGCTCACGTGCACCGGCGAGCTCTCGCGCAACCGCACCGTGGGCTTCGAGCTCGGCAAGGGCCGCAAGCTCGACGAGATCCTCGCGGGCCTCGGGCACGTGGCCGAAGGCGTGAAGACCGCGAAGAGCGCCTACGGCCTCGCCGAGAAGCTCGGCGTCGACTGCCCGATCATCCGCGAGGTCTACTTCGCGCTCTACGAAGGAAAGCCCGCGAAAGAGGCGCTCGGCGCGCTGATGTCGCGGGAGCTTGGCTACGAGTTCGATCGCGCGGCGATTGCCCGCGCCACGCTGAAGAAGGAAGAAGCATGAACGCCGCCCGTCGCACCCTCCTCGCCACGTTCGTCACCTGCGCCACGGCCTTCGCGGCGGACCCGGAGCCCGAGACCTCGGCCGCGAGCCCTGCACCGGCGCCGGCCGCGAAGCCTGTCGCGGAGGCTCCCGCCGCGAAGCCAGCCGTGGAGGCTCCCGCTGCGAAGCCTGCGGCCGCCGCCGAGAGCACGCCGAGCGACGAGCGCGCCACGCGCGGTGAACAGCTTGCATTCTACACGGCCGGAGGCGTCTACGGCCTCACGGCGGGCATTTGGGTCAACAGCATCTTCGGTCTCACGAACCCGGGCATCGCCGCGGTCTTCCCCGTCGCGCTCGGCGCCGCGGGCGTCGTGGGCGCCTACGCGATCGACACCAACCTCTCGCCGCGGCGCGGAACGCTCGCGGCCACCACGCTCGGCATGGGCCTCGGCGCTGCGAACGGCGCGGGGATCGCCATGGCGCAAGCGGCCTACAGCGACAAGGACAAGTCGTGGAACTACGCCACGCAAGGCAGCGTTGCGTTCCTGCTCATGACGGCGGGCGCCGCGGGTGGCTATGCCTACGGCGAGTACGTGCACCCCGACGCCAAGGCCGTCGCGTTCGCGGGCAGCGGTGCGGCCTGGGGCGCGATGACCGGCGCCATGTTCGGCGCGGGTGTGACCGGCAGCGAGTGGCAAGCAGGGTCGAGCCTCTGGGGCATCGTGGGCCTCAACGCGGGCACGCTCGCGACCGCGAGCATCGCCGCCATGAGCGGGGCCCCGAGCTTCGCGACGCAGAAGTACATGTGGGCCGGGTATGGGGCCGGTACGGCGCTGTCTTCCCTCGTCTACATTGCGTATGCGTTCAGCGACGACAACCCGCGCGGCGGCCTCGTGACGAACGCCCTCGGAAGCGTGGCGGGTCTCGCGGTCGGTGCCGTGCTCGGCGCGGGCCTGCAAGACGAGCCCGAGACTGCCCGTACTGCCTGGGAAAACACGCACTTCGCTTTCGCGCCCATGCAGGGCGGCGGCATGGCGATGGCCACGGGCGCGTTCTGATTCGCCGCGGCCCCGAGCATTCACGTTAAGCTCGGCGCATGGCGCTCATCAAAGTGTTGGCCCCGGAGGGGGTCCGGCTCGCGGCCCTCTTCAAGCCCGTCACCATCCTGGGCTCGGGGCCGGGCTGCGACGTCGTGCTCACGAACGGCGGTGTCGCCGCCGCGCACGCACAGATCGTCTTCGACGGCCGCGACTTCAGCCTCGAAGAGCTCGACAAGAACGGCGCCATCGCCATCAACGGCAAGAAGAAGCGCCGCTCGCGCCTCGTGCACGGCGACCGCGTCGAGCTCGGGAGCGCGTCGCTGCTCTTCAGCATGTTCGACGAGCCCACGCGGACGGCCGCGGAGGCGCCTGCCGACGGCGCCGACCGCATTCGGAGCATCGCCAAGCTCCAAGAGTTCAGCGAGCGCCTCATGGGCACCGACTCGGCGGAGAAGCTCTTCGATGCCATGCTCGAGGCCGTGCTCGAGGTGACCGGAGCCGAGAAGGGCTTCGTGATGGTGCTCGAGGAGCAGGCGGAAGGCACGACGAAGCCCGTCGTCCGTGCGTCACGTCACGCCCGCGGCGAGTGGGCCTCGGGCGCCGAGGCGGCGCTGAGCGACACCATCGTCGCCCGCGTGCTCGAGACCGGAAAGCCGCTCATCGTCACCGACGCGCAAGCGGACGCGGCCTTCGCGCGCAGCGAGTCCGTCGTGGCGCTCAAGCTCTCGAGCGTCATGTGCGCGCCGCTGCGCTACCAAGGCCAGACCACGGGCGTCATCTACGTCGGTAACGACCGCGTGAAGGGCCTCTTCCAGCGCGCGCAACTCGAGGTGCTCTCGGTGTTCGCGGCGCAGGCCTCGCTGCTCGTCCAGAACGCGCTGCTCGTGCAGTCGCTACGCGAAGACAAGGCGCGCCTCTCGAGTGATTTGCAGAATGCACGTTTCGGCGAGATCGTCGGGTCGTGCGCGAGCATGCTCGAGGTCTTTCGCAAGCTTCAGCGCGTCGCCACCACGGACATCACCGTGCTCATCACCGGCGAGACCGGCACGGGCAAGGAGCTCATCGCGCGCGAGATTCACCGGCGCTCCACGCGCGCGAACGGCCCCTTCGTGGTCATCAACTGCGGCGCGATCCCCGAGAACCTCATCGAGTCCGAGCTCGTCGGTCACGCGCGCGGGGCCTTCACGGGTGCCGTACAGTCGCGGCCAGGGAAATTCCAGCTCGCGGACAAGGGGACGCTCTTCTTGGACGAAGTCGGTGAGCTGCCCTTGGCCATGCAGGTGAAGCTCCTGCGCGCGATTCAAGAGCGCATCGTCACGCGCGTGGGCGAGTCGCGCGGCGCGCCCGTCGACATTCGCATCGTCGCGTCGACGAACCGCGTGCTCGAAGACGAGATCAAGGGCGGGCGGTTCCGCGAAGATCTCTACTACCGGCTCAACGTGGTGAACCTCTATTTGCCCCCGCTCCGCGAGCGCGGCGACGACGTGCTCATCATCGCGAAGGCGCTCCTCTCGAAGCACGCGCTCGAACTCAACGGCAAGGTGAACGGCTTCACCCCGGCGGCGCTCGCGGCGATTCGCCGCCACGAGTGGCGCGGGAACATTCGTCAGCTCGAAAACCGCATTCGGCGCGGCCTCGTGCTGTGCGACCGCAACCTCCTCGGTCCCGAAGATCTCGACCTCGGGGCCCAGAGCGAGGGGCCGATCTTGCCGCTCGAAAAGGCGAAGGAAGAGTTCCAGCGGCGCTACGTGCTCGAGGCCCTCGAGC
>CAIOHM010000547.1 GCA_903858055.1 uncultured delta proteobacterium | reverse complement strand
GGCGCTAGGACGATCCCCGCGTTCGGTACGCGCCCATGTCCGAAGAACGACGCGGTCGCTGCGCCGTCGTCATCGGTCTTTTTCAGCAAACGCCACGCGATGCCCGAAGCCTTCCGGCGGTCAACGCGCTGTATGCGTACGGTGTGCCCCTCAAGACCGAAGACTTCCCTGCCGACTTTCCCTGCGACCCCGGCGCGTTCGTGCTCTGAAGGCTTAGTGGCGCAGGCTC
The DNA here is from genome assembly GCA_903858055.1 of uncultured delta proteobacterium. Taxonomy (GTDB): domain Bacteria; phylum Myxococcota_A; class Polyangia; order Polyangiales; family Polyangiaceae; genus CAIQDA01. Next base: position 6,783 of record CAIOHM010000547.1, on the reverse strand, counting down.
GCGAACTCTTCCCGCTTTTCGACCCCACGTGGGTCGCCCACGACGACGGTGCCATCGTGGTCATCGACAAGCCTGCGGGTATTCCCGTGCAGGCGCATGACGACGAGCGCCGCGACGACCTCGTATTTCGCGCCGAAAAGTACTTCGAGGGCAAGCACTTCGCCGTGCACCAGCGCCTCGACCGTGACACGAGCGGCCTCGTCCTCTTCGTCACAGGCGGTGCCGACGCCAACCGCACCATTGCGCGTCAGTTCGAAACGCGAACGCTCGAAAAAGGCTACCTCGCCGTCGTCGATCGCTGGGATCACCCGGACCGCATCACCATCGACAGCCCCCTCGTCGAGGACGAAGGCGCTCACGGCGGGCGCATGCGAGTCGCCACCAAACACGACAAAAAAGGCCAAAAAGCCGTCAGCCACGTTCGCGTCGTGCGCCGCAGCGAGCTGGGCGATCGCGTCCTCGTGCACGTCACGCTCGAAACCGGTCGAACGCACCAGGCACGCGTGCATCTTGCAAGTGTCGGCGCCCCTATCGTCGGCGACCGCTCCTACGGCTCCGCGCCTTCGTTGCGGCTCATGCTCCACGCTGCAAGCCTCGCCTTCACCGACGTCGCCGGCCGTTCGGTGCGCATCGACAGTCCTGCACCGATCGAATTCGACGCGGCCCTCGACGAGCGCGACACGGACGCCGTCTACGACGACAAGGTTCTCCTCCAGCGCGCCATCGAGCGGTCGCTCTTCGCTCGAGCATTTCTCGCGTGGAGCGCCGAACCCAGGCAAACCACTGCATTTCGCGTCGTCAACGAAGCCGGAGACGGCCTGCAAAAACTCGCGGTCGATCATTACGGCGGCTACGCGGTCGCGCAGTTTTACGAAGACGACAGCACCTGGACCGAGGAGCGCCGCGGCCGTGTCATCGCAGCCCTCGATCGCGCCGGATTCGTCGGCGTCTATACGAAGCGCAGACCGAAACAGGCCAACGTGATCGTCGACGCCTCCGCGGCGGGCCTGGCTCCGAGCACGCCCTCCGCGGGTGAGCCGCACCCGAGCGAATTCTCGGTCCTCGAGGAGGGCATGCGCATCCCCGTGCGCCTCGGCGACGGCCTCTCCACGGGCATCTTCCTCGACCAGCGCGCAAACCGCCTCCGGCTGCGCGGTCTCGCCTCCGGCGGAAGCGTGCTCAACCTCTTCGCCTACACGAGCGGCTTCAGCCTCGCTGCTTCCCTGGGCGGCGCATGGCGCACGGTCTCCGTCGACGCGAGCGCCGGCGCCCTGGCGCGAGGCGAAGAGATGTTCGCCGCCAACGAGCGCCTCGGCGCGGCGGACGATCACTTCGACGTGGGCGACGTCTTCTCGCTGCTCCCGGAGCTCAAGCGCCGTTACGGTCTCTTCGACCTCGTCGTCCTCGACCCGCCGAGCTTCGCCACGACGAAGACCTCGCGTTTTTCCGCGGCGAGCGACTACGGCAAGCTCGTCGCGCAGGTGCTCCCGCTGCTGCGCAACGGCGGCCGCCTCCTCGCCTCCACGAACCACCGCGGCATCACGCCGGACCGCTTCCGCACGCTCGTGCGCAAGGGTGCGGAGCTCGCGGGGCGCCCGGTCGCGCAACTGAAGGACCTCCCCGCGCCCGTCGACTACCCGACCGCGCCAGGGGAGTTCAGCCACCTGAAGGCGGTGCTCCTCACGCTCGCGCGCGACGACGCCAAGGAGCCTCGCTCGTGAGCGACCGCGTCCTCTTCGTCGAGAACGGCGACAGCTTCAGCTACAACGTGCTCGACGCGCTGCCCGTGCCGCGCCGTGATGCCGTCGTGCTGACCCCCGAGGAATCGCTCGCGTTTCTGCGGCACGAAGAGCCGCGCTGGGCGGTGATTGGGCCCGGCCCCTTCGACCCGCGCGAGGCCGGGCTCCTCCCCGTGGTGGCGACCCTCGCCGCGCGCGAGATCCCCACGCTCGGCATTTGCCTCGGCCACCAGGCGATCGGTATGCACTTCGGCGCCATGCTCCGCCCCGTGGAACCCCACCACGGCGTGCGCGACGCGATCCGCCTCGAGCCGAGCCGATTGCTCCCGCACTTCCGCGGCACGACCACGGTCATGCGCTACCACTCGCTCGCCCTGGTGGACCCGCTCCCGCCCGAGCTTCGCCTCGTCGCCCGCGGCAGCGACGGCACCATCATGGCCGTCGAGCACGAGAGCCTGCCCATGCTTGGCCTGCAATTTCACCCGGATTCCTTCGCCACGGTGAGCGGCGAGGCCATGGTCCGCGACTTCGTGCGCGCGGTGTTCTCGCCTGGCGCGGAGGCGCACCCATGACGCTCGACGATCTCGATCGCGAGCGCACGTTCGCGTTCCTTGGACCGGGCTTTCGCGACGGGCGCATCACGGTCTTCACGAACCTGCGGCGCGCGATGGCCGCACGGGACCTCTCCTTCGCGCTGCTCGCCTTCGAGGAGACCGCGCACGGCCCCGTGGACTGGTTCACCGGCGAGGCGACGACGATGGCGACGCCGCCCCGCGACGGCTTCGGTCTCGAGCCCGCCCCCCTCGACGCGACGGGCTACGACGACGCGGTCGCGGCGATCCGCGAGGCGATCCACCGCGGCGAGGTTTACCAGGCGAATTACACGCGTTTCGTGACCCTCGGCAGCGCGCGTGGCCTCGACGTCTTTCGCGCGCTCACGCGCCAGGGGCTCGCGCCGTACGCGTGTTGGCTGCGCTTGCCTTCGGGCCTCGAGGTCGTCGGCGCTTCGCCCGAGTGCCTCTTTCGCGTGGAAGGTACACGCATCGTCAGCGAGCCCATGAAGGGTACGGCGCGCCTCGAAGACGAGATGGCGCTGCTTCAGAGCGGCAAGGACGACGCCGAGCTCGCGATGATCACCGACCTCGTGCGCCACGAGCTCGCGACGCAAGCGCGCGAGAAGACCGTGCGCGTGTTGGACGAGCGCCGCGTCGTTCGCCTGCCCTATGCGCTTCAGACCGTGGCCCGGGTCGGCGCCGAGCTCCCGCCCGATTATTCCCTGGAAGGCGTGCTCCGCGCGATGCACCCGGCCGGGAGCGTGGTGGGCGCGCCGAAGCGCACGGCCTTGGACCTCGTTCGACGCCTCGAGGGCAGCCCGCGCGGACCCTACTGCGGCACGCTCGTGCTCCGCGAAGACGCACGTGCTGTCGCCTCCGTGCTCATTCGCACCGCCTTCCGGCTCTCCTCGCGCGAGCCGTTCCGCTACGGCACGGGCAGCGGCATCACCTGGCGCTCGGAACCCGCACGCGAGTTCGCCGAGCTCGATCTCAAGGTCTCCGCGCTCCGATGAGCTACACGCTCTTGCGCGTCGTGCCCGAGGGCGTCGTGCTTCGCGAGGGGCACAGGAATCGTCTTGCGAGCGAATCTCCCGCGGTTTTGGAGGCATTCGATGCCTTCGCGCGCGAGGCCGAACCGGGCATCTATGCGCTGCGCACCGAGGGCGAGCAGCTCCGCATCACGCGTCGCGAACGCAGCGCCGTGAGCGAAGGCATGCCCATCGGCTTCGCACCGAGCCCCTACTTCGGCGTGGGGGACTTCCCAAAACCCGCCCCGCCCTGCCCCTACGACGAGGTGCGCATCGAGGGAGTCTGCACGTTCCTGACCGACGACCTCGGCGACGAAGTGATCGAAGCCTGCCGTGGCGTCGCCCTCGCGTTCGTCGACGGCGCCTTCGTTCGAGCGGCGACACGCTTCGCGCGCGTGACGAGCGTCGCCGAGGAGTTCCTCGCGCGCGAAGGCATGCGCACGCGCAGGCTCACCGCGAGCTTCGAAGGCCCCTGGGCCGTCGCGAACGCGGTCGCGGGGGTCGTGTGCGTGGGGCCCGCCACGCGCGAGACCGAAGCCGCACGAAGCGCCGCCGCCACATGGAACACGCGCATCCTCGCCGCGGCGTCGCGAGGCTAACCCGGCGAGGGCGGCCGTTTGCTCGTTCCACGGCGGCGGATCGATTCTGGCGCGCCGCTGCCTCGCGTTGGGCGCTACAACCGTGGGCGCATGCACATCAGCGTCTTCGACCTCTTCAAGATCGGCATCGGGCCCTCGAGCTCGCACACGGTCGGGCCCATGATCGCCGCGGCACGCTTCGCCCGGCACGTGGCTTCGCTCGGGATCGATCGTGTGGCGACGGTGAAGGTCGAGCTCTTCGGGTCGCTCGGCTTCACGGGCCGCGGCCACGGGAGCGACGCGGCGGTGCTCCTCGGGCTCGAGGGAAACCTTCCGCACGAGGTCGACATCGACGCGGCCCCGGCGCGCGTGCAGGCCATCACGAGCGAGGGGAAGCTGCGTCTCCTCGGTACGCACGCGATCGACTTTCGCGTGGGCGAGCACGTCGTCTTCCACCGACGCGAGCGGCTTCCGCTCCACTCGAACGGGCTCCGCTTCACGGCCTTCGACGGCGCAGGCGAGACCGTGGCCGAGCGCGTGTGTTACTCCGTCGGCGGCGGTTTCGTTGTGAACCACGAGGGAATTCCCGAAGGAAACGACGCCACCCCGAGCGGCGCGGCCATCCCTTACCCGTTCGCGACCGGCGACGAGCTGCTCGCGCAGTGCACGGCGCATGGCCTCTGCATCAGCACCCTCATGCTCGAGAACGAGAAGGCGCTCAGGCCCGAGAGCGACGTGCGCCGCGAGCTCCTCGCGATTTGGCACGCCATGGAGGGCTGCGTGCGCCGGGGCTGCGAGAGGGAGGGCATCCTCCCGGGGGGGCTCAAGGTGAAGCGCCGCGCCGCCGCCATGAGCCGCCGCCTGCGCGCCGAGTCGCTCGGGTCCGACCCGCTCCTCGTCGTCGACTGGGTGAACCTCTGGGCCCTCGCCGTGAACGAAGAGAACGCGGCGGGCGGGCGCGTCGTCACGGCGCCCACGAACGGAGCCGCAGGCATCATCCCCGCGGTGCTCCACTACTACCGCCGCTTCGTGCCCAACGCCGACGACGAGGGCACGCTGCGCTTCCTCCTCGCCGCCGCGGCGATCGGTTCGCTCTACAAGCGCACCGCCTCCATCTCGGGCGCCGAGGTCGGCTGCCAAGGCGAGGTCGGCGTCGCCTGCTCGATGGCCGCCGCGGGGCTCGCGGAGGTCATGGGCGGTACGCCGGAGCAGGTGGAAAACGCGGCAGAAATCGGCATGGAGCACAACCTCGGCCTCACGTGCGACCCCATCGGCGGACTCGTGCAGGTTCCCTGCATCGAGCGCAACGCGATGGGGAGCGTGAAGGCCATCAACGCCACGCGCCTCGCGATGTCCGGCGACGGCAAGCACAACGTCTCCCTCGACAAAGTCATCCGCACCATGCGCCAGACCGGCGCCGACATGTCGACGAAGTACAAAGAGACCGCGCGCGGCGGCCTCGCCGTGAACATCATCGAGTGCTGAGCGGCCGCGCGCAGCCGCGTGCCCTGAGCGCGCGTCAACCCGCGGCGAAGACCGAGGGGGATCCGGCGCGTCGATCGCGCGGTCGAACCACAGCGCGAGCGCTTCCGCGGAGGCCGGGGCCGCATCCCAGTAGCCCTGCATCTCCACGATGATTTGCTCGCCGTTCGCGAGGCTCACCCGCACGCACGCGCGGCCCGCATTGGACGGCGCCGAAGCCTACGCGACGGCGCGGTTTCGGTCGTCGTCCGCCCGCACGAGGGCTATCGTTGGTCGCATGCTCGCTCGCCGTACGGTTGCGTCGTTCGTCTTTGCGCTCGCCCTCGCCACCGGAGCGGCGTGTTCGTCGCAGAGTTCGCCCGCGGCGCCGGGTGCGGATCCTTCCACGCTCGACGCGGGCTCGGCGGGGACCGATGATCTCGACGCGACGGCCGACGCGGCACCGAGCGCGACGGTGACGTACCACGAGCACGTCGAGGCGATCGTGCAGGAGCGCTGCCAGAGCTGCCACCGCGAGGGCGGCACGGGCCCCTTCGCGCTCGAGACGTATGCCCAGGCGAAGGCGCGGGGCGCCATGCTCGTCGACGCGACGCAAACGCGACGAATGCCGCCCTGGGGTGCCGCGCCCACCGGCGACTGCGCGCCCCAGCGCCCGTTCAAGGACGACTTGCGCATGACGGACGGCGAGATCGCAACGCTCGCGAGCTGGGTCGATCAGGGCATGGTCGAGGGCGACCCCTCGAAGGCGCCGCCGAAGCCAACGTTCGCGAGCGATGCGCTCACCGACGGAACGCACACGCTCACGATCCCGAGCTTCCGCGTGAACCCGAGCACGCGCGACGACATGCGCTGCTTCGTCCTCGATCCGCAGCTCACGGAGGACACCTGGTTCGACGCGGCGTCGGTCGTCGCCGGAGACCCGAAGGTCGTGCACCATGCGCTCGTGTTCCTCGACCCGAACGCCGCTTCCCGAGCAAAAGGCGGAGCGAGCGGCAACTACGCGTGCTTCGGCGGCCCCGGAATCTCGAACACCTCGCTGCTCACGGCGTGGGCGCCCGGGGTTCCCCCCACGCGCTACGGAGCCGACGTCGGCTTCAAGGTGCCGAAGGGCGCGCTCCTGGTCATGCAGATGCACTACCACCCGGACCAGATCGCGCGCGACGACGCGACCTCGTTCGTGCTCCGCAAGCGCACGACGGCGCCGACCTGGTCCGCGCTCGTGAGGCTCATCGGCAACTTCGCGAGCGCGCCGACGCTCCTCGCGGGGCCGAACGATCCGAACTCCACCCCGACGTTCCTCATTCCGGCGGGCGTGAAGGATCACACGGAGACCATGGAGTTCACGATGCCCGCGAGCTTGCCGGAGCTCCCGCTTGCGAGCATGGGCACGCACATGCACTGG
>CAIOHM010000546.1 GCA_903858055.1 uncultured delta proteobacterium | reverse complement strand
GGAGAACACGTCGTCGGTCGCGCGCGTGATGAGCGCGTCGCCCAGCACGGTGCCCTCGGCCACGTGCACGCTGGCCTCGCTCCACGCGAGCAAGCGCGCGAGCGCCTCTTCCCCGCGCAGGCTCGCGACCTCGACGTCGATGATGCGGCCCTCGCGTACGTAGATGCAGCCCTCGCCGCGGCCGCTCGTAAAGCGAACGGTCCCGCTCGCCTTGCGCCCCACGAGCGCCGCGAGGCAGGAGCGGAGCGGGACGTCTTCGAGGAAGCCGCGCGCTTGGTGCACGCGGCCGGCGCGAAGCGCGGCGAGCTGCGCCGTGAACGCGAGGCGGCGCAGGTCGGCCGCGAGCTGGCCCACGGGCGTCGAGAACGGGCGAGCCGCGAGGCCATCGGGCGCTTCCCCGGAGCCCACGAAGAGGCCTTGAATCCACGGGCCGGGCATGGGCGGCGCCGCCGAGGAGTCGACGAGGAGAACGGCATAAGGCGCATCGCGCAGGAGCGCGGCGAGATCGGTCGAATCGCGGAGCGGCGCCATCGACCACCCGCTCGCTTCGAGCGGCGAAACGAAAGCAGAGCGAACGACGTCGCTGCGAACGAATGCGTGGATCGGCGTCGTGGATTCTTCGGTCGTCATGATGGGCAAGCCTCGCGTGCGCGGACCGTAGCCTCGTGCTGGCGCCCCAACCAGAGGGGATTCGTGCGCCCTCGGCGGACCGCAGCGCCATTGAAATATTCCTCGCCACGCCGTCCTCGGATCGTGCCCGCGTTGCGGTACCGTCAGGCCCATGAATCCTTCGGAGCTTGCCCTCTCGCCGCTCGCGAGCCGCCTCGTCGACGCGGGCGCACCGGAACCGCTGCGCCTGCTCGCGGCCCGCGGGCTCGCACCGGCGCTCCCGCCTGGAGAAGTGCTCTTCGTCGCGTATTTCCTCACGTCCGATGACGTGCCCGCGATTCGCGACGCCGCGCGGGCCACGCTCGCGACCCCGCCGCGCAACACGCTCGACGCCGCGATCGAGTATGCCCGGACCTCCGCCGCGCTCGCGCTCCTCGGGGACCACGTCACCCTCGACCAGGGGGCGACCGCGAAGCTTTTTCGGCACGCGCTCGCGGCGGACGAGCTCCGCGCGCGCGTCGTGGCTCGGGCCCCGGCCGAGACCCTCCCCGAGCTCGCGACGATGGACGCGATCCTCGCGAGCAGCCCCGCGACGCTTCGTGCACTCTACACCCACCCCGCCGCGAGCGCCGCGCTGCAGGCCCGGTGCGAGGAGTTCGCGGGAGCCCTCGGGATGTCCCTCGCGGGCGCGGGAGGCGCGGAGTCGACCTCCGACACCGCGCGAGACGAGGTCGCTCCTTCCGACGGTGCTTCCGCGCCTCGCGACGCGCCCCTCGCGAGCGCGGAGGCTGAGGCCCAGCCCGATCTCGACTTGGCGATCGAGGCGATCGCGCTCCGCCTCGCGGCGACGGTCGCCGCGGACGACGAGGCCGCCGAAGAGCAACGGGTGCTGCCGCTCTCGAAAATGCTCGAGGGCCTGTCGGTCTCCCAGAAGATTCGGCGTGCGACGATCGGCAGCGCCGAGGAGCGGGCGATCTTGGTGCGCGACACGAACCGGCTCGTGGCAGAAGCGGCGATCACGAGCCCGCGCCTCCAGGAGAACGAGGTGATGCGCATCGCGGCGAACCGCAGCGTCTCGAGCGACGTGCTCCGGCGCATCGGCGAGAGCCGAGAGTGGATGAAGTCCTACCCGGTGAAGGTGGTGCTCGCGCAGAACCCTCGCCTCCCCTTGCCGCTCGCGCTGCGCCTCTTGCCGATGCTGCGCGAAGCCGATCTCAAGCGCATCGCCACGAGCCGCTCGGTGGCCGGCGCCGTCTCGGCCGCGGCCAAGCGCGAGATGCAAAAGAAGCAGGGATAACAGGGACGAAACGAACCTCGCGGGGATCTCCGGCGAGCGTTGCCATCGGGCCCACTTGCGCGTAGGGTTCCAGCCCCATGAGCACCCGATGTCCCGCGGCCGAGCAGCGTCGCCTCCTCGACGACCCCGAAGGCATCAAGGCCGCCTGGGCCGGCTTCAAGAACGGCGGCGTCGTCACCTGCCCCAGCACCGGCGCGCAGCTCTCGTTGGCCGTCGACGGCGCGAGCGGATCGTACCGCCTCGTGTGCAGCGGGTGCGGCTTCCCCTCGCCCTGGTTCAATGCGGGTCCCGCGGGCATTTCGTTCCGCGACAACGACCCGCGCTCGTCGCGCTTCTGACCCGAAGCTCGCCGCTCAGCCGGCGAACCAGCAACGAAAAGGCCCCGCTCGTCGTCGCGACGCGGGGCCTTCGTGTTCTCGGGGTTCGACCTCAGCGCGCGGCCGAGAACTTCGCCTTCACGTCGACCAGCGGCTTCACCTTGATGCCCATGTACTTGGGCTCTTGCACACCGTGGTCGACGAAGTTCGCGACGAAGTTCGCGTCGACGTCGACGTTCTTCCCCGTGACCGCCGCTTTGTACTTCACGGTGACGCCCTTCGTCTCGCCGTGGAGCGTGAACGCCGCCGGGCACTCGCCGCTCTTCTCGCCCGCTTCGGGCAGCGCAAGGCAGCTCTTCTCGATCACGAGCTTCGCCTCGGGAAACTTCGGAGCCTCGAGGTAGGTCTCCTTCATGTGCTTGTCGCGGAGCTCAACGCCCGTGGTGAGCGTGCCGACCGCCACCGTGAGCGTCACGTTCTTCGCGTCTTCGTCGACCACGATGGCCGACGTGGTGCCCTCGATGACCATGCCGACGTTCGCCTTGGCCGCAAACGCGATGGTGGCGCCCTTGACGGGCAGCGGAGCGGCAACGGCAAGCGACGAGAGAAACGCGACGGCGGAGACAACGAGCGCGGTGCGACGGACCATCCCGGAAGCGTACCTCCGCCGAATGCACCTGCCAACGGCGTAACGCGCTTCCGAGAACCCCATTTTCCGATACGCTCGGCGCTGCAATTGCACCCAAGGGTCCCATGGTCCACCTGCCCGACGCACGACCGAGCGCGTCGATCCTCTTTTTCGACGAAGACACCGCCGCCGACCCGATCTCCACGCGGGACGTCAGCGCCTTTACGGCGACCGACCCGGCGCTGCGCCTCGTGCGTCGCGGGCGCGGGGCGAGCCTGGTTGCCGCCCTCCGCCTGACCGCCGGCGATTGGCGCACCGTCTCCAGCGACTTCGACGATCGACTCGAGACCAGCCTTCGGCGCGAGCTGCTCACGACGCTGCCCGAGTTCGCCGGCGCGTGCGCGAGCGGCGGCGTGGGCCGCACCATGGACTCGATCGACGTGCATGGGATTCGCTACGCGCGCCTCGCCCTCGCGGATGCGACAGGCGAGCAAATCGTCGCGGTGGTCGTTCGCGACCGCGCGATCGAGGACGATGACGTCACCGCCGCCAACGACGCCCTCGCGGCCGACCCCTTCCGCGGCGCGCGCGCCTCCGGTGAGGCCCTCGCGCAAGACGCCCTCGAGCAAGCGCCGATGGCCATCGGCACGGTGATCGGCCCCGAGCTCGTGCTCGCCACGGGCAACGCCCTCGCGCGCCGGCTTTTTGGCTCGCTCGACCACCCGGCCTTCGCGGGCAAGACCGACGCGAAGACCGCCGAGGCCCTTCGCACTCTCCGTGACGGCGCTGCTTCGTGCGCGCTGCGCGGTCAGCCCATGAAGATCGAGCTCACGCTCGACGGCGACTACGGCGATCAAATTTTTGCCGTGACCCTCCAGCGCGTCGAAGACGGTGAGCGCTGGAGCTTCGTCGCCGAAGACGTCACGGACGAGAAGAACGTCGAGAACGCGATCCTTGCGCAAGCGCTCGAGGCGCAGCTGCTGCAGCGCGCCGCCTCCATGGCTTCCGAGAACGTCACCCTCGAAGACATGTTCCTGTACGCGCTCCAGCTCGTCGCCGGCATCGCGGGCTGGCCCGTGGGGCACTTCTACGTGCTCGACGAGGAGACCGGCGATTTCCGCTCGTCGGGCGTGTGGTACCTCGACGAGCCCGAGGCCAGCCATGGCCTGCGCGTCGCCACGGAGACCGCCGGCCGCGTCGATCGCCCAGGCCTCTTGCGCTTGGTCGAGCAGCGTCGCGAGGCCGTGTGGTCCGAAGACCTCGCCTGCGAGCTCACCACCGGCCGCGGTGAAGAGGTGCGCAAGCTCGGCCTCTCGTCGGGCTTCGGGTTCCCTGTATTCTACCAGGACCAACTGGTCGCCGTCGGCGAGTTCATGACGCCGCGCGCCGCTCCGACCGACCACTCGGTGCTCGGCATGGCGACGCTCATCGGGCACCAGGTCGCGCGCGTGTGGGAGCGCGTGACCGCCGCGCGCGCCATTCAAGAGCGCGAGCTCCTGCTTCAAGGCTTCTACGAGGCCGCCGACGTCATGCTGGGCACCGTCAGCATGCGGGGGCACCGCGTCGTTTTCCTCTCGTCGAACGGGGCGCTCCGCCAGCTCGTCGCCCGCGATCGGGCGGATGACCGCGCGTTCACCGCCGAGGACGCAGGCTTCGACCGCAACACGATCGAGCGCTGGCGATTCATGGTCTCCTCGTGCCTCCAGCAAGAGAAGGCCATGCGCTTCGAGTTCGAAACGCAGACCCTGCGCGGGCCCCGGACCTTCGCGGCGAACCTCGCGTACGTCGACGCCACGGGCCGCGGTGAGCCGCGCGCGAGCCTCATTCTCCTCGACGTCACCGAGGAGCGCCAGGCGCGTGCAGCGCTCGCCCGCACCAACGACGAGCTCCACGCGATGCTCGAGACGCTCCCCGACGTCCTCGTGCGCATCGACGAGAACGGCCGCGTCGACGACGTTCGCCTCGGCAAGAACGTGCACCCTTCGCTCCGGGCGCTCTTCGTCAGCGGCGACCCGTTCCTCGCGGCCTTCGGCGACGACGCGCGCACGGAGGCGAGCGCCAACCTCGACGCGTGCCTGCAGACCCGCGCCGCGGGCTCCTTCGAAGACGAGGCGTCGCCTGCGGGCCTTGCCCTCGAGGTGCGCACCATGCCCTTCGGAGCGCGGCGCGCCGTGGCCGTCGTGCGTGACGTGACCGAGCGGCTCCGTGCCGAGCGCGAGCTTCGCGAAGCCAAGGAGCAAGCCGAGGCCGCGAGCCGTGCGAAGAGCGAGTTCGTGGCGAACATGAGCCACGAGATCCGCACGCCGATGAACGGCATCATCGGCTCGGCGCAGCTCCTCGCGGACACCGATCTGAGCCTCGACCAAGCGGACTTCCTGACGACGATTCAGCGCTCGGCCGAGGCACTCCTCACGCTGCTCAACGACATCCTCGACGTCTCGCGCATCGAGACCGGGCACGTCGCCATCGAGCCGGCGCCCTTCGATCTCGTCGAGCTCGTCGAAGACGTCGCCGACATGCACGCGGCGCGCGCCGCCGAGCGTGGCCTCGACCTCGTGGTTCGCTTCGGGCACCGCTTGGCCGCGCGCTTCATCGGCGACATGGCCCGCGTGCGCCAGATTCTCCTGAACCTCGTGAGCAATGCGATCAAGTTCACGCCGAAGGGGCACGTCGCCCTCGAGGTCGAGTTCGTTCGCGACGCGAAAGACACGCCGCACCTGCTCCTCCGCGTGAAGGACACGGGCGTCGGCATCGCCGCGCACCAGTTCGAGCGCATCTTCGACAAGTTCACCCAAGCGGACGCTTCGACCACGCGACGCTTCGGCGGCGCCGGCCTTGGACTCTCCATCGGCCGAAACCTCGCGCGCCTCATGGGCGGCGACATCACGGTCGAGAGCGAAGTGGGCGTGGGCACGACCTTCACGGTCAGCCTCCCCTTCGAGCCGGAGCTCGACGGCACGGCGGCGGAGCTCATCGTTCCGCACGACGGCACGATGCGCGTGCTCGTCCTCGAAGAGGCCGAGGAGTCGCGTGCGGCGCTCGCCACGCTGCTCGAGTCCGCGGGCCTCGCGGTCGTCGCCGTCGGCAAGACCCACGAGGCGATGACCGAGCTCCACGAGGCGGTGCTCATGGGCAACCCCTTCACGGTCGCGATCGTGGGCTCGCGCACCGACCAGGGCGCCGAGCACTTCATGAAGGCCGTGCGCCAGGTCCTCGCGCAAGCGCCGACCAAGTTCGTGCTCCTCACCGCGCTCGGCGAGCGTGGCGACGCGGCGGTCCTCGCGGACGCGGGCTTCGTGACGCACTTCCCGCGCCCGCTGCGCCTGCGCCAAGCGCAAGAGGCCATGCTCACGGCGATCATGGCGTTCCGTGGCGAGCGACGCCCCGCCATCGTCTCGCGCCACAGCCTCATTCCGCCGCGTCGGTCGATCGCGCCGGGTGCAATCCAGGCGGAGACGCTCGTCCCCGCCACGGCCGTGAACCCGGGTGTGCTCGCGAAACCGCACGCCGATCAGATCGCGACCGAGGCGCCTGCCCTGGCGAAGCGCCCCGTGGTGCTCGTCGCAGAGGACAACCCCATCAACCAAAAGATCGCCGTCCGCATGCTCGAGAAGCTCGGCTGCGACGTCGACGTGGCGGACAACGGGCGCCTCGCGCTCGCGCGGATCGCCGAGGGGACCTACGACCTCGTCTTCATGGACTGCCAGATGCCCGAAATGGACGGCTACGAGGCCACGGGGACCTTGCGCAGCTCGGGCACGAAGAACGCCGAGCTCGTGGTGATCGCGATGACCGCGAACGCGATGACCGGCGACCGCGAGAAGTGCATCTCCGCAGGGATGAACGACTACGTCACGAAGCCCGTGAAGCTCGACGCGCTCGCGCGGGTCCTCGACAAGTGGCTCCCCTCCTCCTCGCGCTCCTGACCTTCGCGTCGCTCTCGGTTGGCTGCGCCGCGGTCCCGCGACCGAAGAGCGCGCCGCCGAGCGCCGATCATGCGCTGGCCTCGTTGCGCCACGATCACGGCTGCGGTGCGGCTTCGCGTGCCGAGGCCACGCTCACGCTCGTGAGCCCCACGACCTCGTTTCGCGGCGAGGCGAACCTGCTCGCGGCCCACGCGGCGCGCCTCCGCCTCGAGGTGCAGACCACCTTCGGCGTCGCGCTCTTGCAGCTCGCGGCCGACGAGGCCATGTACGCCGTCGACCCACGCAACCGCGTCTTCTCCGAGGGTCCGAACGATGCGTGCACCTTGCAAGCGTGGCTCGGCCTGCCCATCCCTCCGGCGCTCCTCGTCACCGTGCTTCGCGGCACGGTGCCCGTCATCGAGCATGATCGCTCGCAGCTCGAGTGGGACGGCGACGGCGCGTGGGTGCTCACGTTCGAGGGTCAAGGTCTCGCGGAGACCGTGGAGCTGACCGTGCCCACCAGCCTGCGCGCGGCCGCGGGGGCCG
>CAIOHM010000545.1 GCA_903858055.1 uncultured delta proteobacterium | reverse complement strand
GCCCTCTTCCTGCCGCTCCTCTCGGAGGAGCTCGACCATGCGGACCACGCGGGGATGGCCTCCGTGGTCGCAGAGCTCGGCGTGCGCGGGGTCCGCGTGCGTCGGGCGAGCGGCGCCCCGGTCGCGCTCGAGGCGACCTTCGAGCGCTGGGCCTCGCTTGGCGACCCTGACACCGGGCTCGACGAGGCATCGCTCGAGCTGCTCGACGAGGCCTTCTCCGCGTCGCGCGCGGTGCTCGCCCTCGGGGATCGAACGAGCCGCGTTTACGTCGGCGCCGAGGCGATTGCCTACGCGCCTGGCGACCCATGGCCACGCCTCGCCGAGGTCGCGCTGCTCATGGGGCCCGTGCTCGCGCACCTGGTCGCCGCCGTCGCGCGCGCGAACGAGGAGCCCTCGCCGGAGAGCTACGCATGCATGATGGCGGCGCACGAGCGGCATCAGCGGTGGCAAGCCAGGTAGCCGAGGAAGAGCACCGCGATGAAGGTGTAGAATGCAGCCTTCGCGAGCAGCACGAGGCAGCCGGCCGCGAGGTAACCGGTGGCCGCGCTGGCGGCGACGTTCACGACGCCCTCTTCGACCCCGCGCGCCACGGCCTCTTGAATCTCGTCTTCGTTCATGAACCCCACGTTGCGCATGCGCGGTCCGCGCCGCCAGCGCCGAACGCGTGAGGCCGCGCGGGGTCTACGGAATAGCGTCGCGCGCCATGGGCACGGGGGGTCTACGCGTGCGCCGTCGCGAGGCGTTCGCGCGCACCCTCGAGCTCCCGCGCGAGCGCTTCGCCGAGCTCGGCGAGCGGGCGCTCGAGGCGCGTGCGCAGGTCCACCAGGTCGCGGAGCGCGGTGAGGTTCCCGCGAAGGTCCGTGAGGAGCGCGTCGCGGGCGTCGTCGACGGCGCTGTTGTAGAGTGCAACGAGGTGCTCCACGCGGGCGACGGCGCGCGCGGTCTCGAGGCGGAGCGCCTCGACCGCGTGGGCCAGGTGGCTCGCTTGGGCGCGCTGCGAGCGCGTGAGGTCCCGTGCGCGGGCGAGCTCGCTCGCGAGCAGACGTTCGAGCTCGGGCGCGTCGAACACCCGCGTTTCGCGGCGCGCGAGATCCCTGCGCCGCGGGTCGAGGAAGGTCTTGTCGCCGGCGGCGCGCGCGTCACGCTCGCGCCGCGTGAGGGGAAGGGCCGAGTGCAGCTCCTCGAGCGGCGAGGTCGCGGCGACGAGCGGCGAGAAGGGTGTGTCGCTGTTCACGTCGACGAGGCGCGCGAAGTGGCTCGCCCAGCAGTGGTCTTCGCCGTAGCCCGTGTCGGTGACGCCCACGGTGCGCGCGCCCCGTTCGAACATCTCGGGGAAGCGCGCGCGGAGCGCGACGATCTTCGCGTGGCTCGAGTTCAAGAGCAGCGAGCTCGGGGGCGCGAGGCGGCGCGGGCGCGCGAAAGCCGAGAAGAAGCGGCGATCGAGCCAAAAAGGCGCAGCGAAGGCCCCCGCGTGCTCCTCGACCACCGAGCCGATGACGTCGTCCACGCCGAGCTCTGCCTTCGCCATGTCGAGCACCGGCTGCGGCGAGGCGCTCGCGATCACGATGCGCACACCGGGGCAGTGCGTGCGGAGCCACGCGATGTCATCGGCGTCGATGACCTGATCGGCCGCGTGCCGGAGCCATACGCGCCGCGCCAGTTCGCGCACGCGCGGGAGCGGTTCGCCGGCGAGTTGATGGAGGAGCGTGGTCTGCGGCACCGCTTGCACCGCGCGGATCGGCTCGCGCCCAAAGAGCCGCGCCCGCAGGCGACGGGTGAAGG
>CAIOHM010000544.1 GCA_903858055.1 uncultured delta proteobacterium | reverse complement strand
TCTCTCCCTCTCTCCTTCTATCCCTCTCACTCCCCCTCTCTCCCTCTCTTCCTCTCTCCCTCTCTGCCTCTTTCTTCCTCTCTCCCCCTCTCCCTCTCTCCCTCTCTCCCTCTCTCCCCCTCTCCCTCTTTCTCCCTCTCCTTCTTTCCCTCCTTCTCCCCGGCGCGAGCCCAAGAGGCCAGCGGGCGGGGCTGCGGGCACGGAGCGGAGGCCGGCCTCGCCGATCATCCCTCGCGGGCGGAACGTTCGCCCGCGGAAGACGCATGACCGCCAACGGTGCGAGGCCAACGGAGCGGAGCTGACCGTGGCCGCGCCGTGGCCGATGGTCTCTCCCCTCGGCATCGCGCGCGCCGGCTGCCCGCGCCCACCCGACCGTCCGTCCCTTTCGCCGATCGTCTCTCCCCTCGGCATCGCACGCGCCGTCTTCATCGTCCGCGACGCACGCGAAGGTCGGGGCACTTTCCGTGTCCCTTCGTGCCACGCGGCGTCGGTTTCGACGTGCGTGCGGCGTGCCTACACCGGGCGTTGGAGGTAGCCATGCAAGACGAGACGAACGAGGGCAGCGAGATCGAGACGGCGAGTGGGCGGTACCGCGTCGAGACCGTGCGCTTTCGCTACCAATTTGGCGAGGTGCAGCTCGCGGCACGCGACGTACCGGTCGCGGTCGACACGAGCCTCTTCTTTGATCGTGCGCCCGACGCCGGTGCGTTCGTCCCGCCACCCGAGGTGCTCAAGCTCGGCGTGCCCTGCGTGATGGTGCTCTCGCAGCCGCTCGTGAACCCGCTGCCGCTCGTCTCGAACGCGGGCGCTTACGTGCGCTTCGTGCCGCACCAGTATCGCCGCAGCACGGTGCGCCTCGAGGGCACGTTCGCGGACTACCTCGCCTCGATGCCCGCCGATCGGCGGCGCAAGCTCGTCACCAAGCAGCGCAAGTTCCGCGACGCGTGCGGCGGCGAGCTGCGCGTGCACGTGAGCCGCACGGCCACCGAGCTCGAGCACTTCCACCGCCTCGCGCGCCCGCTGGCGACGGCGACCTACCAAGAGCGCCTCTTCGGCAAGGGCCTCCCGAGCACGCGGGCGTTCCTCGACGACATGCGACGCCGCGGCACTCGCGGTTCGGCGCGCGGCTACCTGCTCGCAGGGCCTGGACATTCGGTTGCAGCTTACATCTATGTGGTGATCAACGGACCCCTCGTGACCTTCGAGCACCTCGGCTACGACGCGAGCCTCTCGAAGCTCTCACCGGGGCTCGTGCTGCAGATGGCCGCGCTCGACGATCTGTTCGAGACCTGCCAGGGCAAGGTGTTCGACTTCGGCGAGGGCGACGGGCAGCACAAGAGCACCTTCGGCACCGAGCTCACGCCGTGCGCGGACCTCTACTTCTTCCCCAAGACGCTCCGCGGTCTCGAGCTCTTCGCGGGGCAGGCGCTCGCGCATGGGGTCTCGCGCACCGCGGTGCAGACCCTCACGCAGACGGGGCTGCGCGACCAGGTGAAGCGCTTCGTGCGCCGCACCTTTGGCTCGCGCGGCTAGCACGGCTCGCGCGCGTGGCTCACGGGCCCGCGTTCGTGACCACGCCGCCGAGCGTCTTCCTCCCACGAACGCGAACGGGGGCCACCGAATGGTGAACCCCCGCTGCGTTGGCCTCTTCGTGGGTCGAGGCACGTTCGTTCGAGCTCAAGCCTCGGCGATAGGCTGTGGCCCCGGGACGATGCCCGCGATGTCAGGATCCTCGCCGGGCGCACCCGCGGGTTCCTCTCCCTTGGCACGGCGGCGAGCTTCCTTCTCGAGGAGCTTCTCCTTTTGCCGGTCTTGCCGCGCGCGCTCTTTCTGGCGCTTGATGAACGAGTTGTTCGACATCGTCCTCGAAGCTCACCAGCCCCGGTGACCGCCGCCGCGACGCTCACCGCCGAAGCCGCCGCCGCCGCCGCCGCCGCCGCGCGCCGGACGCTCTTCCGCCTCGTTGACCTTGAGCGGGCGGCCGTCGACGACCACGCCGTTCAGGGCCGAGATGGCCTTTTGCGCGCCCGCGGGCGAGCCCATCGTGACGAAGCCGAAGCCACGCGCACGGCCGGTCTCGCGATCGGTCACGAGGTGGACGTCCGTCACTTCGTCGTGAGCGGAGAATTCGGCGCGAAGGGTTTCGGCCGTGGTGTTGAACGAGAGATTACCGACGTAGAGACGCTGACCCATGATGATGACCTTTTTTGGACGGCGGAGAGCTGCAGCGGGCTGCAGCGGGTGAGGATCGGACAAGCCGTTTTGTTCGAGCCGTTGCGTGCGTTGGGATGGACCGAAGAGCGGCGGAGAGCCGAATTTCGCTCGCACACGCAGCGTGACCAAGAGCGACTCGTCGCGATTCGCCTGCCGAAAGGTTCGGTGAGCGTTCGAGAGGGCTCTCCGGGGGCGGAGAGCGTCGTGTCGGAAATCGGAAACGTGAGCGGGGCTCTAGCTCATCGCGCTCGGAGATGCCAGCCCAGCGCCAGAAGAAGGTCGATCTCCTGGGGAAGTGCAGGCGCTTCGACGGTTGGCAGGGCCCGCTCCGGCCCCCTCGGCGCCGGCGGTCTTGGCCGCATGCGGCTGCGCGCGGGTGGCGTGCGCGGCGATGGCGCGGGCGCTCAAGGCTTGGGCGCGACGCCTTCGACGAGCGAAGGGACATCGAGGGGCACGGCGTCGAGGGGGCGCGAGCCGCCGCTTGGGCCTCGTGGCGGGTCGCATAGTGACCGACGAGGTAGAGGGCCTCACCGGGCCACGGTCGCGAGCGCGACGCCCTCGTGTTCGAGGAAGTCGTTGAGCGTCTTCCAGGCGAGCTCGAGGGCAACCTCGAAGCGCTGCACGGTACCTTCGCGCTCCAACACGCTAAGGGACTCGATGCCGCGCGCCACCGGCTCCGCGAGGAGGTCGACCGCGCGAGCGAGGTGCTCGAAGCGTTGAAGCCATCGGAGGTCGTGCGCCATGGGCGAAGCGATCCGGGATCGCACCTCTGGAGTAGCAGAGAGAGCGCGGCGTGGAACGGACCGCGGTCACGGCGACGAGGGCGCGCCGCGAGGGGTCGTCCAGTTCGCCAGCCTCAGCCCGTCGACGCGCTCGAACTCCCTCGTGTCGTTCGTCACCAGGGTCGCGTCGAGGGCCAGCGCATGGGCGGCGATCATCGTGTCGAGCGCGCCGATCGGCGTCCCCTTCCGCTCCAGCTCCGCTCGCACGCGGCCGTAGATTTCGCTCGCCCGGTCGTCGAACGGTGCGACCCGCAGCGGCGCGAGCAGCGTCGCGAGCGCCTCGCGATTCCGTGCAGGATGCATACTCTTCTCGACGCCGTACATGAGCTCGGCGACCGTCACCGCCGAGAGCGCAACGAGCGCGACGGGCGTCGCACGAAGGTGCTCGAGCACCTCACGCGGGCGTGCCTTGATCAGGTAGATGCAGATGTTCGTGTCGAGGAGGAACATCACAGCGGCTCGCGTCGATCGACGGGAGGCTGCGCGCGGTCGCTCATGAAGTCGTCCGAGAAGCGCTCGAGCGCCTCCTCGAGCCCGCCCCAGGGATCGTCTTTGGGCACGAGCAGCACGCCCTTCCCCACACGCCGCACGTAGACCTCGTGACCCGGCATGGCGAACTCGCGCGGAAGGCGGACGGCTTGGCTTTGGCCGTTTCGGAAGAGTTTGGCGGTGCTCATGGGTATATACCTGACAGTATAGACCCTAAGACCGCGCGCGCAAGCTCGTCTTCGAGCCAAGGTCGCGGGGCCGAGGCCCGCGCTCGTGCTGCGTGCGCCGCGCCTCCCCGTCACCCCGGGCGGAGACCCGGGGTCCAGGCGTTCACGCGGGCACGCCGCTCGCGGTCGTCGATATCGCGTGCAGCGGCTGGCGGCGGCTCGCCGTTGCGCTAGGCTCGTGTTCGAACGCTCGTTCGAACGGAGTCCGTCATGCTCGTCAAGAAGCTCGCCGCCGTCGGGAACAGCCTCGGGATCATCATCGAGCGGCCGATCTTGGAGCTGCTCGGGATCACGAAGGACACCCCGCTCGAGGTCCGCACGGACGGCGAGGCGCTGATCGTTCGCCCGGTGAGGGCGGCGCAGGCGAGCGACGTCGATCGCGCGCTTGCGGCGGCCGACGAGCTCATGGACGCGCACGACGCCACGTATCGGAACCTCGCGAAGTGAGCGAGGTCGACGAGCGGCCGCAGGCCATCGTGTTCCTCACGCCCGAGGTGGTCCTCGCTCTTCACGCGCGGCAGCTCGAGCGGTACGGCGGCGGTGCAGGGCTTCGCGATCGCGGCCTCCTCGAGTCGGCGGTCGCGCAGCCGCAAGCCTCGTTCGGCGGCGTCTACGCCCACGAAGGTCTCTTCGCGATGGCCGCCGCGTACCTGTTTCACATCGTCTCGAACCACGCGTTCGTCGACGGCAACAAGCGGGTCGGCCTGTTGGCGGCGCAGGTCTTCCTGCACCTGAACGGCATCGTGCTCTTGGGCGAATCGGAGGCCTTTTACGCCCTCACCATGGGCGTGGCGGAAGGTCGGCTCGACAAGCGTGCGGTTACGGTCGAACTCGAGCGTATCGCGAGCCTCAAGAGCGGCTAGCCCGCCCCGTCACCCCGGGCGGAGCCTGGCACCGCGAGGCGGAGACCCGGGGTCCAGGCGTATCCGCGGGCTCTACACCGCCCCGTCACCCCGGGCGGAGCGTGGCAGCAGACAAGCCGCGAGGGTTCGGCGGCCGTCAGCGCGGCGTACGCTCGGCGCGGCGCCGATCGGCGGCCTCGCGCGCGGCGGCCGCGAAGAGCTTTGCCTGCCAGAGCCACGCGAGGCGCTCTTCGGGCGTGAGCGCGAGGCGCGCGCGCCGCTGCTCGTCGCGGTGCGCCTCCCAAGCGTCTCGTGTGCGACCCGCGTCACCCGCCATCGCGGAGCTCCTCGATCGCGCGCAGCTCGGCGATGTCCTCGAGGTCCTTGGGGCGCCCCGCGCGCTGCTTGAGAGTCACGAGCTCCTCGACCGGCGCGACGGGCACCTCGATGCCGCCCAGGTCGACCCGGAGCGCGCGCTCGAACGCCCGGTCGAAATCGAACGGCTCTTCGACGAAGAGATCCACCTCGGTTCCGGGGTGAGCCGGGCTCCATAGCGAGAAGACCGTCAGGTTCTTCTCCTCGATCCAGGTACGGCGGGTCTCCGCGTCCGCGAACCCCAGCGGATCGACCGGCGCACGCGGCCGGTACCCGAGCGTTCGCAGCGCTTCGATCGCGCGGCGCACGTTCGCTTCGTCCAGCGCGACCACGAGGTCGACGTCGCTCGTGAAGCGCGTGTGGCCGTGGAGGACCACCGCGACGCCGCCGACGACGAGGTACCTCACCCCACCCGAGGAGAGCGCCGAGAAGATCGCGCCGAAGTCGCCCGTGAGCATGTGCGCTCAGCTTAGCACCGCAGCGAGCGCCTCGACGACCTCGTACGCAGGCAGGTTCGCGCGGCAGCGTGAATCGCTCCGAGACGGGGAAATCAGGCGCTCCTGACCTAACCGTGGGTACCTTCGGGGCCTGAAAAGAAGCGCGCACCCATCGTTTCGCTCAGGATTCGGTTTGCGAAGAACGAACCGGAACGGAGGCGAAGGATGCGCAGCGCCAAGATGCTCTTGCACGCCCTCGGTGTCGAGGGGGCCGTGCTCGAAGACTTGCGATGGGAGGAGACCGCGAAGGCACCACGCCTCGTGGTGTCCGTTCGCCCCGCGAGGGACGAGCGAAAGCGGTGCTCGCTTTGCGGTCGGCGGTGCCGCGGCTACGATCGCGGCGAGGGCCTTCGAACCTGGCGAGCGCCCGACTTCGGCCTCTCCGAGGTCCTGATTGAAGCGAAATCGCCGCGGGTCGTTTGCCGTGAACACGGCGTCGTCGTCGCGCGAGTGCCGTGGGCGAGGGCTCGTACGGGCTTCACGCGAGCCTTCGAAGACCTCATCGCCTGGCTCGCCGTCAAGACGGATCGCAGTGCGCTCGCCGAGCTTTTGCGCGTCGCGTGGCGCTCCGTCGGCAAGGTCTTGCAGCGCGTGCTGGCCGACGAGCGAAAGCGCGTCGACGTCTTCGCGAACCTCGAGCAGCTCTGGCGCCGCGTCGTGTTCTCGATGTGCGTCTCGAACACGGACGACCACCTCCGCAACCACGGCTTTCTCCTCACGCCGCGCGGCTGGCGGCTGGCCCCCGCGTACGACCAGAACGCGAACCCCGAGGGCGACGCGCTCGCTCTCAACGTCTCCGAGAGCGAGAACGCGATCGACCTCGACCTCGCGCTCGCGGTGGCCCCGGCCTTCCGCGTAAGCGCACGGCGCGCGCGCGCGGTCTTGGCGGAGGTGCTCCGTGGGGCCGCGGCGTGGTCGAGAGTCGCCGCGGAGCACGGCATCGGCCGCCGCTCGATCGAGGCCATGCGCGACGCGTTCCGCCTCGCCGCGATCTGAACGTCGTCACGACCTGCGTCGACGACGGCCTGGCGCGCAGCGTGCGCAGCGCGCGCCGCTCGAGCGCACCGGAGAGGCGCGCCACCGGGAGCAGGCCGCGAGGGCCACCGCCACGATCTTCAACGAGCGCTATTTTGTCCGTTTGCGCGCTTTCTCGGGCGTGATGATGTCCGTTGTGTCGTCCGACGCCTGCATCGACGACGGGATGTCGCGCGCGCCATGCGGAGGTCGTGAGCGAGCGTCTCGTCGATGTCCTGGTTCGCACGCTCCCGCGGGACGATCGGTTTGCGGCTCACGCTCGCTTCGAGGGCTTGGCCGCCTTGGTGGCGTTGCGCGCGGATGCGAG
Source organism: uncultured delta proteobacterium (assembly GCA_903858055.1). Lineage (GTDB taxonomy): Bacteria > Myxococcota_A > Polyangia > Polyangiales > Polyangiaceae > CAIQDA01. Next base: position 1,640 of record CAIOHM010000544.1, on the reverse strand, counting down.
AGTCAACCGTCTTGCGTTTCGTTCGGGGCGTGTTCACCTGTGCCCGGGTGCGCACTGCAGCCGCGATCCGCCGTGACGACGCAACGAACCTCCACCACGACCCGAACCTCGGATGACCGCTTGGTGCCCTGGCTCGCCACGGAGGGTCCCCTCGCGTACACGCCCGAATCGCCGCCCGCGCGCGACAGCGCATTCCAATACGGGTGGGTGCTGCCGCAAGTCATGAGGCCTGGCCTGCGGCGCCACGTGTATTTCGGCGCGCTCCATCGCGACGACGCGCGCGACGTGTTCGCGTTCTGGCGCGACGCCCGGCGAGGTGTGATTCAGCGCGTCGCGTACCACGAGGGGCGACTCGTGGGCGGCCGCATCGAGGCCCCGATCGCGGTCTACCGGCACACGTCATGGCTGGGCGACAGCGGCTACCTCTTCGTGCAGCACGGCAGCTACCAGTGGGTCCCCGTCGAGGAGCAGCCCGAGCTCGAGGCGGGCTACGTGCACCTGCACCGCGGCATCGGCGACGCGAAGGCGTATCGCTTCTGGGGCGGCGCTCGAACCGAAGCAGACGCGCGGAACGCGACCGCGTGGGACAGGTACATCGCGCTGCAGTTCGAGGTGCTGTCGCGCTCGGACGTCTCGTTCAATTCGATCCACGACCGCGCAAAGCGCTGCGAAACAGGACACATTCGGGACGACACGTGGATGACCGACGCGCTCGCGACGGAGCGCGGCCTCGACCTCGCGCACGACCCGTGGACGCGCGCGCTGTGGGGCGCCGTGCACCAGAGCTTCTCCCTGCGACGCCAGATGAGCGAGCACAAGTTCGGCCCACATCGCGTCGTCTGTCGGACGCCGCTCTGCAACGTCCGCATCACGACGTTCTTCGCAGGCGAACACGAGGCGCGCGTGGTCGATCCGTTTCGCGTCGAGCTCCTCGAGGCGTTCGGCTGCGAGGTACGGGTCGAAGGCTGAGCGCGAGATTGTTTTGTCCCTCGCAGGCAGCGCGCGCCGCGCACCTCGCGTGCACGTCAGCCTAACGCTCGGCCGCGAAGCGCCTCCTCGCGGCGGCCGACGGGACGTCGACGACGATCGCGGCGACCGCGTAGAACGCCGCGTCGCCCGCCTCGTTCCCGAAGTAGCCCGTCACGCTGTACTCGACCTCTCCAAGCAGCTCGCGCGCGGGCTCGGGGCGTCCGTCCGCAGGCTCGCGGTAGGCGCTCACCCACGGCGGACGCACGAGCCACGTGACGTCGTCGGGCTTCTTGTAGTCCGCATGGAACTCGATCGGCAGCGTGTCCTCGAGATCCCACTTCTCGAGCTGCTTCTGCGTGAAGATCTCCTTCTCGCGGGCGCTCACGCCGCGGCGGAGGCGCCAGCTGTCGCCGGCGCACGTCTCGAAGACGTAAGGGACGACGCGCGGCTCGATGCCGGCGCGCGCGAGCGCATCGGCGACGAGGCGGTCCCGCCCCTTGAGGTCCTGGCGGAGGTCGCCGATCCCCGGGAGCGTGCCCTCGTCCGTCGGGAGCGCGTAGAGGTGGAGGCAAGGGAGCCCGAGCTTCCCGCCTCGTGCGAGGAACCGCGGATCGGCGAGCGCCTCGACCAAGGCGGCCGTGAACGCGGCCTCGGCCGCACCGGGCTCACGC
>CAIOHM010000543.1 GCA_903858055.1 uncultured delta proteobacterium | reverse complement strand
GCAAAGCCTGCTGCTGCGCCGGCGCGCGCCGCAGCGCCCGCCCCCGCCGTGACGCGTGCGCCAGCCCCGCCGGCCCCCGTTCGTGCCGCGGTCCCCGCCGCTCCGCCTTCGGCCCCCGCCGTGGCGGAAGAGGCCCTCGAGGGCGACGAGACCGACGGCACCATGCCTGCCCTGCGCCGCGGCGCCGTGGGCAAGGTCGCGAAGAAGAAGAGCTGACCATGGAGTCGTCCGTCGCGCGCGAGCGCCTGCTCACGATGCTCCGCGAGCGCTCGTTCTCGCGCCGCAAGGTCGTCCTCGCCTCGGGCCGCGAGAGCGACTTCTTCATCGACTGCAAGCAGACCGTGCTCCTCGCCGAGGGCCACGTGCTCGTCGGCCAGCTCATGTTCGAGGCGCTGGCCTCGTTCGGCCCTGCCGCAGCGGTCGCAGGCGTGGAGCTCGGCGGCTGCTCGCTCGTGAGCGCCGTCGCCATGCACTCGTTCCAGGTCGGCTGCCCCGTCGACGCGCTCTACGTGCGCAAGGCCGCGAAAGACCACGGCTCGAAGCGCCTCATCGAGGGCTCGGACCACCTCGCCCAAGGCACGCGGGTCATCGTGCTCGAAGACACGGCGACCACCGGCGGCTCGGCCCTGAAGGCCGTGAACACGCTCCGCGAGGGCGGCTTCGACGTCCTCGGCGTGCTTGCCATCTGCGATCGCCTCGAGGGCGCGGCCGAGGCCATGGCCGAAGCGAAGCTCCCCTTCCGTGCACTCTACACCCGACACGATTTCATCGCGCCGGGCACCTGAGCGCACGCCCGGCGATTTCGTGACGCGCATGGTCGCGCTCTGACGCGCTGCGGCCAGCGATTTTCCACGCGAGCGCGCAGCGCCTGCGCTATCGAACCCGGTCATGGAACCGCGAAGCATCGACGTTCTCAGCGACTCGACAGGTGAAACGGCGGAGAAGGTCGTCCGCGCAGCGCTCCTCCAGTTCCCGGATTCGGGAGCGCAAGTTCGCCTGCACACGCGCGTGCGCACGAAGGAGGCGGCGCGGCCGGTCCTCGAACGTGCCGCCCAAGAGCGTTCGCTGGTCGTGTTCACCGTCGTGAGCCCCGAGCTCCGCGAGTACCTCCACGCCACGAGCCACGAACTTCACGTCGAAGCGCTCGACCTCATCGGTTCGCTCATCGGCAAGCTCGGCACGTACCTCGAGCGCCAGCCGATCAACACGCCCTCGAGCATGCTCCCGCTCTCGGACGAGTACTTCCGCCGCATCGAGGCCGTGGAGTTCACCGTCAAGAGCGACGACGGCAAGGAGCCGCGTAACTTCAAGAAGGCGGACATCGTCCTCGTCGGCGTGAGCCGCACGTCGAAGACCCCGCTCAGCACGATCCTCGCGCAGCGCGGCCTCAAGATCGCGAACCTCCCGCTCGTGCTCGGCGTCGAGACGCCGCCCGAGCTCGAAGAGGCCAACCAAGATCGCATCGTCGGTCTGACCATCGAGCTCGACACGCTCGTCGAGATCCGCAAGGCACGCCTCCGCCAGCTCGGCATGCCCGTCGACGCCTCGTACGGCCTGCGCGACCAAGTCCGCGAAGAGCTCGACTACGCGCAGCGCATCTACCGGGCGCACCCCTCGTGGCCCGTCATCGACGTCACCGGCCGCGCGATCGAAGAGACCGCGGTCATCATCCTCGACGCGCTTCGCGAGCGTTCGAGCCGCATCGCAGACGTCGCCGGACGCTCCTGAGCGCCGCGTCCGTCGGTCTTGCGTGGGGGCGCTCTGCGGGGCGCCCCTCGTTCATTTCGGGCAGCTTTTCGTGAGCAAGAAGCGATCGCGCGGCCGCGCCTCGCCCACCGCCATGGCCTCGACGAAGAGTTCGCCGCGCGCCACGCCCACGCGCAGCGCACCGAAATGCGTGTCGTCGAAGAACACGCTCTCCGGCCCCGGTGCCGAGCGGTGCTCGTAGAGGTGCGCGCCGCCGTTCCCCGAGATGACGTAGGTGAGCCCGTCGATCACCATGCGCTCGTAGTGATGGTTGTGGCCGCTGAGCACGAGGTCGGCACCCCAGCTCTTGAAGGGCCAGCGGAGCGCCGGAGAGGGTCCGTGCCCCGTCAGCGTGGTGAAGGGCGGGTGGTGGAACGCGACGAGGTGGAAGCAGCTCGTGTTCGCGTTGGCGGCGAGGCGCTCGTGGAGCCACGCGGCCTGCTTGGAGGATGCGTCAATGCCGTCGGGCTCGTGCGGGTCGCTGTCGAGCACGTAGAGGTGCGCGAGCCCTTCGGGGTCGAGGGCGACGTCGTAGTACCGCTCCCCGCCGGGCCCTTCGGGCAGCGTGAAGAACGCGCGGTACTTCTCGAGGTCTTCGTTGCCTGCCCAGTCGTGGTTCCCGGGCGAGGGCCAGAAGCGGTTCTGCATGGACCCCGCTCCGGCGCGGCCCTTGTACGACCCAATGTAGTCTGCATAGAACGCGCCGATGGCGAGGTCGTAGTCTCCGCCACCGTGCGGGTAGATGTTGTCGCCCGTCGTCACGATGAACGCGGGACTCCAGCCCTTCACGAGCTTGGCGACGGCGGCCTCGCTCGCGTCTTGCGTGCCGTAATCGCCGATCACGGCGAAGGTGTAGCGAGGCGGCAGGCTCGGTGCGGTAGGCGCTTCGGTGCGTGGTCGCGCGCCGGCGCTGGCCTCCGTCTTCGTCGTGGGTGGCTCGGTCGGCCGCTTCGCGCAGCCGGTCGTGCCGAGCGAAGCGAGTGCACCCACGAGAATCACACGCCGCCGAAAGGACCTCATGGCCACGAGGCTAGCGCGGTTCGGGCACCGTGAAAGGAGGGTACGCGAGCGTGAATGCGCCGCGTTGCGCGGATCTTGTCAGGGTCGCGCGGCTCGTTTCTCATGCGAGCATGGTTCGCAGCGTTGCTCGAGGTCCTGCGTCGCGGCTCACGCTCGTAGCCCTTGCACTCACCGTGCGGGTTCACGCCGCCGACGCGGCGAGCGAGGCCCAAGCGCGCTTCGACGAAGGCAAGCGCCTCTACCGCGTGAAGCACGACGCGGAGGGAGCCCGCACCAAGTTCGCGCAGGCCTACGCCCTCGCCCCGCGGCTCGAAACGCTCTGGAACCTCGCGCTCTGCGAGCTCGATCTCGGGCACAACGAGGACGCCGCGGCCCACCTCCGCCGCTACGCGCGCGACCCCGAAGCGAAGGCGTCGAACCTCGATCGCGTGCCTGCGCTCCTCGCGACGGCAAGGGCCAAGCTCGGGGCGCTTCGCATCGAGGCGGCCCCGGAGGCCGTCGTGCGCGTGGACGGTCACCTCGTCGACCCGCGCGAG
>CAIOHM010000542.1 GCA_903858055.1 uncultured delta proteobacterium | reverse complement strand
GCGTGAGCGCCATGCTCGTGCACCTCGCGATTCGAGGTCGTGTGCTCGCTGCGGGTTACGACCTCGGGCGCGCCTACGCCGAACAAGAGCAGATGAAGGAAGTGCGCCGCGTCCTCGAGCTCGAGCGCGCTTCGGAGCGGTCACCCGAGCGCATTCGCACGGTCGCCAAGGCGCTGCGGAGCATGGACCCGCCCGCTCCCGAGCAGGTCGTCGTCGTCGGCTCGGGTCGCGTGCACGCGCAAGCGCGCGCTGGAGCCGCGGACGGAGAGCGGCGATGAAGAACCTCGACCCGGAGCGCGCGAAGTGGATTCGTCGCCGCGGTGTCTTCGTGGGCCTCATCCTTGCGGGGCTCGGCGCGAACGTCGTCGCCCGCGCGTGGGAGATGCAGATTCGCCAGGGCGCCGAGTGGCGTGAGACCGCCGAGAAGCAGCGTCAGCGAAAGCTCCACGTCGAGCCGCGCCGCGGTCGTATCGTCGATCGCAACGACCGCGCGCTCGCGCTCACGATTGACGTGCCGAGCGTCAGCCTCGACCTGCACGATATGACGGCGGGCGCACTGACGCCGGAAGCGCGAGCCGCGCGCGTGCACGACGCCGCGGTCCGCCTCGCGACGATCCTCGACCTCGACGCGCTCGAGCTCGAGCGCCGCATGTCTCAGAAAGGGCGCTTTCTCTGGGTGAAGCACCGCGTTTCGGGTGAAGAGGCCGAAGCGATTCGCAAGATTGCCAACCCGCGCGAAGAGCCGAACCCCATCCGCGGTCTCGCGGTCGACGGCGAAGGGCGACGCTACTACCCGAACCGTGAGCTCGGCTCGACGCTCCTCGGGTTCGTGAGCCCCGACGGCCAAGGTCGCGAAGGCCTCGAGCTCTTTTTCGATCAAGACCTGCGCGGCCGTGCCGAGGAGCTCTCGGGTCTTCGCGATCGCGGCGGTCGCCTCGTCTTCACCGACGGGACCGCCGACCGCGCGCGCCTCGAGACCGAGGGTCAGACCATCGAGCTCGCGATCGATCAGTCGATCCAGTTCCTCGCGGAGCGCGAGCTCGAGGCTGCGGTGCGCAACCACGAGGCCAAGGGCGGTACCGTCGTCGTCGTCGACCCGGCGAACGGCGACGTCCTCGCCATGGCGTCGTTCCCGCACTTCAATCCGAACGACTACGGAACGTTCCAGCCCGACGCGCGCCGCAACCGAGCCATCGCCGATCGCTTCGAGCCCGGTTCGGTCATGAAGGTGTTCACCTTCGCGGGGGCCTTCGCTGCGGGGCTCGTGGGTACCAGCGAGCTCATCAACTGCGAACACGGTCGCTTCCGCGTGGGCGGCGCGACCATCCACGACACGCACCTCAACGACCTGCTCTCGCCGAAGGAAATCTTGGCGAAGAGCTCGAACATCGGCTCCCTCAAGGTCGGCCTGCGTCTCGGTCCCGATCGGCTCTACGACGTCTTTCGCGGCTTCGGTTTCGGCGAGCCGACGGGGGTGCCGCTCGGCGGCGAGAGCGGCGGCGTGCTTCACCCGAAGGGCCGCACGTGGGTCGAGCTCGAGACGGCGAACGCCTCGTTTGGTCAGGGCATCGGCGTCACCTCGCTCCAGCTCGCGATGGGCTTCGCTGCGCTCGCGAACGGAGGCAAACTCCTCGAACCGATCCTCGTACGTCGCATCGTCGACGGTCGCGGTCAAACGTTGCGCGAGTGGAACAAGCACGTGCGGCGCGAAGCGACGACTCCGCACGTCTCGCGCATGATGAGCGACATGCTGGTCGCCGTGACCGAGCCTGGCGGTACCGCCGTGGAGGCCGCCATCGACGGGTACCGCGTCGCCGGCAAAACCGCGACCGCGCAGAAGGTCGACCCGCATACAGGGCGCTACTCGTCCGACCGCTTCGCAGCATCCTTCGCGGGGTACGTGCCCGCCGAGAACCCGAGGCTCGTCATCTCCGTCACGATCGACGAGCCGCTCGTGGGCCACTTCGGTGGCGAGCTCGCGGCGCCGGTCTTCCGTCGCGTGGCCGAGCAGTCGCTGCGCTACCTCGG
>CAIOHM010000541.1 GCA_903858055.1 uncultured delta proteobacterium | reverse complement strand
GCCACGAAGCCGCTCGTGCCTGCCGTGGAACACGAGGGAACCGCCACGCCGATCGCCGCGCTCGAGACCCCGAAGAGCGCGCCGAGGTCGTCGCCTTCACCGGACTTCGACTCGAAGTCGTCGTTGGCGTCGTTCGTTTTTGGCGGCGCGGCGCAGGCCGCAAACGAGAGCGCGAGGGGCAGCAGGTAGTTTCGCATGGTCGTCCGTCTGGGCGTGAACGGCAAACACGCCGCGCTCTTGAGACTCTCATTCATTCGTCCGGACGTCTTGCGTGAACGTGCGTTTCTTTCCTCGGAAAATTCGGCGTTTGCTTCCGTTTCGCGACGCACCGTCAAGCGGTGACGTGCCGGACTTTCCGTCCCTCCCTTTCGCGCCGCCGCCCGCGGGTGCGGAACTTGGCGTAGGCTCGTGCACGGTTCGCCGCTGCGGTATCGGAAGCCGCCGTTCCGTGCGCCGAGCCGCGCGGGGTGAAGGTAGGTGCATGATGCAGGGAGTGGCCTTCGCGGCTGCTGCGTTGGTCGTTGCCGTTCGGTGGTGGATGCTCGGCTACGAAGCGCTTCCCGTCGTGGGCACGTCCCCCGAGCGGCTTCCCGCGGTGGTGGGAAGCGCGCCGCGTTCGCGCACGTCACTCGTCGTCCCCCTCGTCGCGATGTCTCTTCTGTGGGCGAGCCGCGGTGTGCGCGATCGCGAAGAGCTCTTCCTCGAGGAGTGGGTGGGGATGCTGTTCGTGGTGTTCGCCGGGGCGCTGCGCCTCGGCGTCATTGGGGGCTCTCTGCGCCGTGCGTCGTCGTCGCCGGGCCTGAGTCTTGCGCCCGCGCGCGCCGATGCGAATCACTGCGAAGGGTTGCGTTCTTCCGCCTCCGCGGCGGTTCTGCTCGCCGAGGTCGGTGTCTGCTGCTTCTTTGCGGCGTGGATCGTCGGTCTGCCGTCCGTCGTCGCGACCGCGGTCTCGCTCCGCCGGCGCCATCGTCTCGCGACGCATCGCGCCCCGTAACGAAACGAGCGCCCGGCCCGAAGACCGCGCGCTCGTGCTCGCCCGCCTGCGACCGCGAACGGCCGCGGAGAGGTTCAGCCGAAGGCCTCGTCGAGGAGCATCTTTTGCTCGATTTGGTGCGCACCATGGCTTCCCGTGGCGGGGCTGGCGGACTCGGCGCGGCTCGCGCAGCGGGGCAGGGCGACGCCGTCGCCGGCGAGCTCGCTCCAGCGCACGGCCACGAAGCCCCACGCGCCCATGTTCTTCGGCTCGTCTTGGACCCACACGAACTTCGCCTTTTTGCCGAAGCTCGCGAGCGTCTCCTTCATGGAACCCGTGAAGGGGTAGAGCTGCTCGAAGCGCACGATCGCGACCTCGTTCTCCTTGCCGAGGGCGGCGCGGCGCGCCTTGAGGTCGTAGTAGACCTTGCCCGTGCAGAGGAGCACGCGCTCGACCTTCTTGCGGTCGCCGGGGCAGTCGACGAGCACGTGCTCGAACTTGCCCTTCGCGAGGTCCGCCGTCGTCGAGACCGCCTCCGGGTGACGCAAAAGGCTCTTTGGCGTCATGACGATGAGCGGCTTGCGCATCGGGCGCAGGACCTGGCGGCGGAGCAGGTGGAAGATCTGCGCGGGCGTGGTGGGCTGGCAGATCTGGATGTTGTCTTCGGCGGCGAGCTGCAGGAAGCGCTCGAGGCGACCGGAGGAGTGCTCCGGCCCTTGGCCTTCGTAGCCGTGCGGGAGGAGCATCACGAGGCCCGAGAGTCGCGACCACTTGTCTTCGGCCGAGACGATGAACTGGTCGATGATGACCTGCGCGCCGTTCGCGAAGTCGCCGAACTGCGCCTCCCAAATGGTGAGACCATCGGGGTAGTCGAGGCTGTAGCCGTACTCGTACCCGAGCACGCCGGCCTCGCTGAGGGCGCTGTCGAAGATGTCGATGCGCGCCTGCTGCTCGGCGAGGTTGCGGAGCGGCATGTACGGCGCGTTGGTCTCGGCGTCGTAGACGACCGCGTGGCGGTGCGTGAACGTGCCGCGGCGCACGTCTTGGCCCGTGAGGCGAATGGGCGCGCCTTGCACGAGGAGCGACGCGAAGCCGAGGTGCTCACCGGTGCCCCAGTCGAAGGTCTCGTTCTTGAGGACCTTCTCGCGGCGCTGCTCGAGGAGCTTCGCGGCCTTCGGGTTCGCCTTGAAGCCCTCGGGGAGCTTCGCGAGGCGGTTCGCCAGCTCGTGGAGCAGGGCTTCGTCGACGCCGGTCTCGGGCTCGGGCATCGAGCCGTTCGGGCCGCCGGCGTAGGTCTTCCAGAGCCCCTCCATGGCGGAGGGCTTCTTGTAGAAGTCGCCCTTGCGGGTCTCCTCGAGGGCCTGGTCGAGGAGTGCCTTGCGCTCGGCCACGATGGCGTCGCACTGCTCCTTCGAGACCTTGCCCATCGCGACGAGGCGCTTCACGTACATCTCGCGTACGGTCGGCTTCTTGTCGATGAGCGCGTACATCTTCGGCTGCGTGAAGCGCGGCTCGTCGCCCTCGTTGTGACCGTACTTACGGTAACAATACATGTCGATCACGACGTCTTGCGCGTAGCGCTGGCGGTAGGCAACCGCGAGGCGCGTGACTTGGATCACCGCCTCCGGGTCTTCGCCGTTCACGTGGAAGACCGGCACCTTGAGCATGCGCGCGATGTCGGTGCAGTAGCGCGTGGAGCGCGAATCCCAGAAGTTCGTCGTGAAGCCGATCTGGTTGTTGATGACGAGGTGGACCGTGCCGCCGGTCGCGAAGCCCTCGAGGTTGGTGAGGTTCAGGGTCTCGGGGACGACGCCCTGGCCCATGAACGCCGCGTCGCCGTGAACGAGGAGCGGCATGACGGTGCCGCGCCCCTTGTTCTTGCGGTCTTGCTTTGCGCGGACACGCCCCTCCACCACCGGGTTCACGAACTCGAGGTGGCTCGGGTTGAAGCAGAGCGAGAGGTGGACGTTCTGGCCGCCGGTGGTCTTGCGATCGCTCGAGTAACCGAGGTGGTACTTCACGTCGCCGGAGCCGAGGAAACGCTCGGGGTT
>CAIOHM010000540.1 GCA_903858055.1 uncultured delta proteobacterium | reverse complement strand
GGATCTCTTCCGCGCTCTTTCCGGGCAGCTCGACGGCGTTGTTGTAGAGCACGAAGTCGAACGTGGTCTCCGGCCGCTGCTCGCGAAACCGATGCACGTACGCCTCCGCGAGGCACGAACCGATGACCAGCACGCGGCTGAGGGCGAGCGGCGTGCGCTCGAGGTCGCGTGGGAAAAGGAACTCGCCGACTTCCATGGGTCTTCGTCTTCCCAGGGGCTACCGCACCGGCGGCCTCGACTCAACTCGTCGCGCGCGGATTCGAGGATGGCCCGCCGGGCATCGTGGTCTCCGCGTACGCGCTCCACGTGGCGCACGGCGAAGGATGCACCGTCACCGAAGCCCGCGCGCGGGCGCACTCCGTGAGCAGGAGATCGAGAAGCGAATCGTCGTCGACCGCGTAGGGCACGACGTGCCCCGCTCCAAGCGAACGCACGCGCTCCGCAGGCACGCCGATGTCCGTGACGACGGGCCAGAGCCCCGCCGTGAGCGCTTGGTCGAGCGTATACGAGTAGGTCTCGGGCCAACGGTTGAGGAAGAGCGCGATGCCCCCACGATGCTCGCGCAGCATCGCAGGCAGCTCCTCTTCGGCGTACGCGCCGCGAATGGCGACGTTGGACACGTCACGAAAAGAAGAGTCGCGGTTCGTGTACCCGAAGACGACGAAGCGAAGCGGAAGGCGCCGCTCGAGGGCACGACGCGCGAGACGCTCGAGGCGCTCGGATCCCTTGATGGCGCTCAGAGCTCCGAGGAGCACGACGTCGTTCGTGGCTCGGCCGGCGCCGAGAGGCCGCTCGCCTTCCGCGCCTGCCCGCGGCACCGCGGGATGCGGAACGACACGGAAGGCACCCGCGAAGCCGCTGCGCCGCATGCGCTCTGCGACGTCGGCGCCACCCGCGAAGACGCGCGATGCACCCGAGAAGAGAGGCAGAAACCGCTTGCGGTACGCGACGATGTCCGCGGGACGCTCGGCGACGAGCGCATCGACCCCCGGGTGCACGGCGCGACGCGTGAGGCAGGCGTTGCAGCCCGCTGCATCGGGCTCGCCACAGGATTCACCCGCGTCGTCGGTCATGGTGACGCGCGGGCAAGCCCACACGTAGTCGTGCACGGTGACGAGCCGCTCGCCTGCGAAGGCGCTCGCCCAAGCCAGGAGCGCCTCGGGCACGAAGAGCGCCGTGTGCACGTGCACGCTCCCGAAGCCGAACGCCGCGAGCGTCTCGAGGAGAGCGGAGACCTCGTCCGAGCGGAAGCGCTCGACCACGCGCTCGGGGAAGAACCCGCCGAGCGTGCCCGCGGGAACGCGCACCTCCAGAGAAACGTCGCCGTCGCGATCGGCGCGGAGCACCGCGACGCACGCGCCTTCCGCCTCCTGAAGAGTCGCGAGGTCGCGCACGTAGCGGTCGGTGCCGCCGCCGAGCGCGTGCGTCAGGTGCAGGCGACGATGCGACGGGAGCACGTCGCGAAGGACGCTCAGGGACACAGCCCGTCGCGCGGGGCCCATGGGGTCCGCCGCGAGGACGCGCTGAATCATCGCGTCGTAGAACGGGTAGCGCGCCGAGATTTTGCGGTTGTTCTCGAGCACGCGCGCGAGCTTCTCTTCTCCGAACGAGACGCCGCCTCGGTGCACGACGAAGACGTCGGCGCAGAGGCCGTGACGCCACCCGCGGCTCGCGGCCTTGAGGCAGAAGTCGACCTCCTCGCCGTAACCGCGACCCCACGTCGCGGCGTCGAACGCGCCGATCTCATCGAGGCACGCGCGGCGAATGAACATGCAGAACCCGTGTGCGACCGGGAGGTCGACGATGCACCCGCGGTTCGCCGTTCGCGCGGCGTCGTCGAGACGACGGCGAACCTCCTCGCTGACGACGGGCGCGGAAACGCAGGGCGCGGGCACCGTGCAGAGCTCCGCGTTGTTCGAAAAAGGCGTGAGCGTTCCGATGCGCGCGTCACGCGCGGCGGCCGCGACCATGCGGTCGACCCAGCCGTCTCCCACCACGGCGTCCGCGTTGAGGAGGATGACGTCGTCGCCCTTCGCGATCGCCATGCCGAGGTTCACGGCGGCCGCGAAGCCCTCGTTCGAGCGTCGACGGACGAGCCTCACCCGCGGATCGTGGCGTGCTGCGAGCTCGGCGAGGACCTCCCCGACCGCCGCGTCGGGCGACGCATCGTCGATGACCACGAACGACACCGAGCATGCGTTTTGCGAGGCAAGCGCGCTCGCGAGGCACTCGCGGGTCTCGAGGGCACCGCCGTAGACGGGAATGACCACGGTGACGGCGCTTGGCCCCGACCGCGGGAGCGGGTTCAGGACGAGGTGCGCCGCGCCCGTGACCGCGTCGGCCATCCCGAGCGCCGCACGCTCGAAGAGAAGTCGGCTCTCCGCGAGCGATGGAGGTGCGTCTTCGCGGCGCGCGGCCGCGGCGAGCGCGACCATGCGTTCGAACGCCGGGAGCGGCTCGAGCACCCACGCGCAGTCGTCGATCCCCTCGATGCGCGCGACGACATGCGCCCGCGTGCCCTTCGCGGTCGCGGGGAGCGTCACGCGAAACCCTACGTGCGGATCGGCGAGGCCCAAGTGCGCCGCCACGTCGCGCCGCGGCACATCGGTCTCGACCCGGGCCACACGAACGCCATCGACCTCGACGACGATCGTCGCCGCGCCCGAACCATGCGGAGCATGGCACCAGCCCTCGATCGATCGCCCGTCGAAGAGGTCGCAGAAGAGCACCGCCGGGCGCACCGCCCCGTGAATAACGTCCACGGGACCCTCGCCCTCGATCGAGGCCACCCAAAACGCGTGCGGACGCGCGCCGCAGACGGCCCCAGGCAACCCGAGGCGCGCGAACGATTCACCCGCCGCGAACGCGAGCTCCCCGCAGGCCTCGCCATCGACGAACGCGCGCAAACGCAGCGACTCGGACGACTCGCGTCGACGCACGGAGAGGACTCCCGCGAGCTCGAGGCCGAGCGTAAACGGTGCCGCGGGCGCCTCGGTGTACGGAGCAAGCGCGGCCACGGGGGGCGCCGCCGTGGCTCGCTTCGCCCCCCAATCGAGCAAGCGCAAGACACGCGGAAACTTCCGCCAACGGAACTCGCTCCGCAGCGCGATGCCGAGCGCACCGACGTGTGCTCCGCGCGACCGCCCCTCCGAGGAGAACACGAGCTCGGCGACGATCGTGCGCTTGCGCGCTCCCGCGGCGAGGCGCGCGAGGTAATTCGCGCGCCCCTGCGGGTCGATGCCGCGACCGAGCACCGCGCGGAAGGCGGCTTCGAGGAAGGCGTCGCCCTGCAAATGCAAGAGCGCCGTCAGGCGCGGATCGCTCGGGGCGTTAGCTGTAGAGCGTTTCATTGTAGAACGCGATCGCCTCGTCGGCAGAACCGAAGGGGTAGAGCTTACCCTTCACGAGCACGAAGGCGTGATCGCAATAGTGGCGAATGAGGTCTTCGTTGTGGGAGACGAGCACCGTCGAGCGACCCCGCTTGGGATCCCACAGGGCGTCCGTGCACTTGTTGCGAAAGCGCTGGTCGCCGACCGCGATGACCTCGTCGATGAGGATGCAGTCGAAGTCGATCGCCATCGAGAGCGCGAACGCCAACCGCGCGCGCATACCCGACGAGTACCCCTTCACCGGCTCGCGGAAGAACGACCCGAGCTCGGCGAACTCCTCGACGAAGGCGCGCACTTGATCGAGCTCGACGCCGTAGATGCGGCAAATGAACTTCAGGTTGTCGAGGCCCGTGAGCCCGCTCTGGAACGCGCCGCCGAACGCGAGCGGCCACGACACCTTCATGCCCGCGGTGATGGAACCCGACGTCGGCGGAGACACGCCTCCCATCAAGCGGATCAGCGTCGACTTGCCGGAGCCGTTGCGACCGAGGATGCCGAGGCGATCGCCGCGACGAACCGTCAAGGAGACGTCGTCGAGGACCGTGACCGTACCGTGCGAGGTCTTGTACTTCTTCGTGACGTTGGTCACGCGGAGTTCGCCCTCGTAGACGCTGTGCGGAGCTCGGCTCATTCGGGCTCGACCTCGCGCGCGACGCTCTCGATCGCCGCGATGCCGACGAACACGAGGACGAGGGAAACGTAGAGCAGGTACTGCCAATCTTCGTGGGTGCGGATGCTGCTCCCGTAGTACCCGTGGCGGATCATCTCCACGCCGTGCGCGAACGGAAGGTAGAGCAGCGCCTTGCGTGCGCCCGGCGGCAGCCAGTCGAGCAGCGTGCCCGCGCCCGAGAACGGGAAGAGCAGGTACGTGATCGTGTGCCAGATGCGATCGAACAGCTCGGTCTTCTCCGTGAGCGCCGCGATGCAAAGCGAGAGCCCCGTCGCGAAGAGCGCGAGCAAGCTCCAACCGGCGACGAGCAACGGGATGTCTTCGGGCGGCTCGCAGAACTCGAAGAAGACGAAGAGGATCGCGAGCCCGAAGAACGACGCAGAGATCGCGGCGATCTCCAGCAAAATACGGGCGATCACGATGTCGAGCGCGCGCACGTTGCGGTGATACAGCAGCGCCATGTTCACGGTGATCGAGTGCGAAATACGCGTGGCCGGGTTACGCCACAGCATGATGCTCGAGTAGCCCGTGAGGGCGAACGACGCGATGTGGATGCTGCTCCCGTGGGTCATCTTCAGGAGCGTCCAGACGAGCGTGATGCCGATCGTGAAGCTCATGGGCTCGAAGAAGAGCCAGAGGAAGCCGACGTTGTGACGACCGAAGCGCGTGAGCGCCTCGCGCATGGCGAGCGCCCACCAGACGCTTAGCTGCAGCTGAAGCGAGCGTGCGAAGGAAGGCTCTTCGCGGCGCCGGGAGGCGATCGGCTCGTTCGGGCCCGTCATCGTGTGCGCTCAGCCCCCGAAGTGCGGGGCCGCGAGGTCCTTGGCGTTCACGAGGGCGGCCTCGCGGAGGGGCCACGGGAGCGCGAGCGCGGGGGAGAAGACGTGGATCGCGTCCTCGGCGGCCGGGTTGTAGAGCGCACTGCACGCGTAGTGAAACACGGTGTCGTCTTCGAGCGCTTGGAAGCCGTGCGCGAAGCCCGCGGGCACCCACAGCTGGCGGTGGTTTTCGGCGCTCAGGTCGAAGCTCGCCCACTGGCCGTACGTGCGCGACCCCTCGCGCAGATCGACGACGACGTCCCAAACGGCGCCGCGCAAGACTTGAATGAGCTTTCCCTGCGCGTGAGGGTCGCGCTGGAAGTGGAGCCCGCGCACGACGCCCTTCTTCGAGAGGGAGACGTTGTGCTGCGGCAGCTCGGGAATCCCGAGCTCGCGGTAGCGCGGCGCTTGGTAGGTCTCCTTGAACCAGCCGCGGTCGTCGGTGAAGACGCGCGGCGTGAGCTGAAGCACGCCCTCGAGGTGGCTGCGTTCGACGTTCATGGGTGCTGCTCCGCCACGCGCAGGAGGTACGCGCCGTAGGGCGACTTGCCGAGGCGCTTGGCCGCGGCGATGAGCCCTTCGCGCGTGAGGAATCCCTGATGGAACGCGATCTCCTCCGGGCACGCGATCATCAGGCCCTGGCGCTCCTGGAGGACCTCGATGAGGTGGGCCGCCTTGAGAAGGTCGCCCGGCGTGCCCGTGTCGAGCCACGCGAAGCCGCGGCCGAGGGTCTCCACGTGGAGCGTGCCGGCCTCGAGGTAGAGGCGATTGAGGTCCGTGATCTCGAGCTCGCCGCGCGCGGAAGGCTTGAGGCTCTTCGCATAAGCCACCGCCTGGTCGTCGTAGACGTAGAGGCCCGTCACCGCGAGGTTCGAGGGCGGGTTCTGCGGCTTCTCGAGGATCTGCGTCGCGCGGCCCTCGGCGTTCATGGCGACCACGCCGTAGGCGCGCGCGTCTTGGACCGGGTGCGCGAAGACGGTGGCGCCCGTCTGACGCTGCGCAGCCCGAACCATCATTTCGGAAATACCGTGGCCGTAAAAGAGGTTGTCGCCGAGCACGAGCGACGACGGCGCACCGTTCAGGAACTCTTCCGCGAGGAGAAAGACCTGCGCGATGCCATCCGGCGACGGCTGCGTGATGTACGTGAACGTTACGCCCCACTGCTCGCCGGTGCCAAGGAGGCGTTGAAATGCAGCCTGATCGTGCGGCGTCGTGATGATCGCGATCTCGCGGATGCCCGCGAGCATGAGCACCGCGATCGGGTAGTAGATCATCGGCTTGTCGTAGACAGGCAGGAGCTGCTTCGACACGCCCATGGTGATGGGGAAGAGGCGGCTCCCGGTGCCGCCG
>CAIOHM010000539.1 GCA_903858055.1 uncultured delta proteobacterium | reverse complement strand
TGGCCGACGCGGGCGGACCCACGAAGGTGATGCCGGCTTCGTCGCAGGCGTCCACGAAGGCCGCGTTCTCGCTCAAAAAGCCGTAGCCCGGGTGAATGCAGTCTGCACCGGTCTGCTTGGCCGCTGCGATGATCTTCTCGATGCGCAGGTAGCTCTCCGACGCCGCTGCGGGACCGATGAACACGGCCTCGTCGGCCATGCGCACGTGGAGCGCGCCGCGATCGGCCTCGGAGTAGACGGCGACGGTCTTCATGCCCATCTCGCGCGCGGTCCGCATGACGCGGATGGCGATTTCCCCACGGTTCGCGACGAGGACCTTCTGCAGCGTTTTGGCCATGCGCAGGCGTGTAGCGCGAAACCCGCGCGGACCGAATCCCCAAGCGGTGCCCCGCGCGCTCGCCGGGCGCTCGCCGCTTCGCCGGTGACGCGTACGCGAAAAAGCCAGAGTCCCCCGCTGCTCTTTTTCGCGCACCCTGCTACTTTCCTCGCCGATGGAGCCCCCGCATCGCGATTCGACCTGGGCCTTCGGGCCGCCCGAGGTCGAAAGCCCTGAGGCGAGCGTGAGCCCCCTCGGCGCGGTTCCGGCGCCGGGTGCGACACCCGAGAGCCCGATCTCCGTGAGCACCCTCGGCGCGACGCTCCGGGCGCGCATCGAGGCGACCTTCGGGGCACGCGGCGTCTGGGTCGAAGGCGAGGTGCGCGAGTGCTCCCTCGCGAAGAGCGGGCACCTGTACTTCACACTCCGCGATCCGCACTCGACCGACTCGATTCGCTGCGCCCTCTGGCGCACGGCGCGCGTGGGCATGAACGAGCGCGCGGCCGTCACGAACGGGGCGCACCTCGTCGTGCGCGGGAGGGCGAGCCTCTTCACGAGCAAGAGCGAGGTGCAGCTCGTCGTCGAGGCCGTGCGGCAAGCAGGCCGCGGTGCGCTCCTCGAAGCGCGTGAGCGGCTCAAGGCGAAGCTCGAGGCCGAGGGGCTCTTCGCGGCGTCGCGAAAGCGTCCGCTCCCCAAAGACCCGCGCGTCATCGGCGTCGTCACCTCGCCGAGCGGCGCCGTCGTCCACGACGTGCGCACCGTTGCCTTTCAGCGCGGCGGCGCACGCATCCTCCTCGCGCCGGCGGTGGTGCAAGGGGCCACGGCCGCCGACTCGATCGTCGCGGCCCTCGAGCGCATCGCGCGCGTGGAAGAGGTCGACGTGATCATCGTGGGGCGCGGCGGCGGGAGCGTGGAGGACCTCGCGTGCTTCGACGACGAGCGGGTCGTGCGCGCCATTGCCGCGTGCCCGAAGCCCGTGATCGCGGCGGTGGGCCACGAGACCGACTTTTCCCTCGCGGATCTCGCCGCCGACGTGCGTGCCGCGACGCCCTCGCAGGCCGCCGAGCTGTGCGTGCCTGCGATCGCTCCGCGCCAGGCCGCCCTCGCCGATGCGAAGCGTCGCCTCTGGCGCGCGCTCAAGGAGGCCATGCGTGCCGCACGTGAAGAGCTCACGAGCACGGGCGAGGGACTCCACGCGTGGACCGATCGCGTCCGCGAGCACGAGCGCCTCGTCGATGACCTCGAGGTTCGCCTGCAGCGGGAAGCGCTGGCGCGTGTGCGGCGCGGAGCGCGTGTGCGCGACGAGCTCGTGACGCGTTTGCAGGCCCTCCACCCCGCCGCGCGTCTTGCGGCCCAGCAGCGTCGCGCCCACGACCTCGAGCTCCGTTTGCGTCGCGCGGGTGAGCGCATGCTCGTCATGCGTCGCGAGAGCCTCCGCGCGGCGACGCAGGCCCTCCCGCTCCTCGCGCAGAGCGCCACGGGCGACCGGCGCGAGGCCCTGGGTACGGCCGCGGCGCGGCTCCACGCGCTGAGCCCTCTTGCGATCCTCGCGCGCGGCTACGCGCTCGTGACGACCCGCGATGGTGTCGCCGTGCGCCACGCGAGCGAAGCGCCCGTGGGGAGCACCGTTCACGTGCGCGTCGCCGAGGCTACGCTCGACGCCACCATCATCGCCAGCCGCCCGAAGGAGACCCCATGACCTCGCGCTCGTTCGCGCTGCTCGGAGACCCCGTCGCCCACTCGAAGAGCCCGCGCATGCATGCGGCGGCCTACCGCGCGCTCGGCCTCGAACACCGCTACGAGGCGCTTCACACGAGCGCCGATCAAATCCCCGACCGCGTGGCCGCGCTGCGCCGCGGCGACTACGACGGCTTCAACGTGACGGTGCCGCACAAGACGCGCGTGGTCCCGTTCCTCGACGAGCTCGCGCCGAGCGCCCTCATTGCCGGCGCGGTCAACACGATCGTGCGTGACGCGAGCGGGCGGCTCGTGGGTCACAACACGGACGCCCCGGCGCTGGCGATCGAGCTCGCGCGGCTCGCACCGGACCTCGAGGCGCAAGCGCCCACGCTGCGCGCGCTCGTGCTCGGGAGCGGAGGAGCGGCACGCTCGGCCGTGTGCGCCCTCGCGATGAACCTCGGCATACGCGAGATCGCAGTGCGGGCGCGCTCGCTCAAGACGCCCGAGAGCGAGCAAGCGTTCCTCGGCGAGATGCGTGCACTCCTCACGCGTGCCGGGTCCGCGACGACGCTGGTGGTCGAGCCGTTCGAGGCGAACGCCGAGCGCGAGGCCGCGACCTCTTTCGTGGTCCAAGCGACGAGCGCTGGCATGCACGGTGCCGAGCCTGGCGAAGGCGTAGCCGAGCGAGTCGCTTGGGCAAGCTTGCCTGCGCGCGCCGCTGCGTACGACGTCGTGTACGTGCCGCCCGTGACTCCGTTCCTCGCCGCCGCGGAAGAGCACGGCCTCCGCGCCGCGAACGGCATCGGCATGCTCGCGCGCCAAGGGGCCCTCGCCTTCGAACTTTGGCTCGGCGTCGCCGCCCCCCTCGACGCCATGCTCACCACCCTGGTCTGACGCGATGACCAGCGGAGCTCCTCGCGAAAGCACGGTGACGCAGACCTCGGGGCCGCGCATCGGCGTTCGCGTCGGCTACCGGCGCATCGTCCAGTTCCTCGTCTCGCTCATCATCGTCCCGACCGGGCTCCTGCTCTCGCTCGGCATCGTGGTGCTCGTGCAAGGGCGGGCCTTCTACTCGCTGCTCCTCGGCATTCTCATGCTGAGCCTCGTGGCGATCATGATCACGGGCACGGTGCTCGTCTACGCGTTCGTGCGGCGCGAGGCGAAGCTGAGCGAGCTCCAGGCAGACTTCGTCTCGAAGGTCAGCCACGAGCTCCGCACGCCGCTCACCGCCATACGACTCTTCGCGGAGACGGTGGAGCGCAAGCCCGGCGACGCGGCGCTCGGAGCGCAGTGCGCGCAGGCCATCATCGGCGAGGCCGATCGTCTCGCGTCGCACATCGGCCGCCTGCTCGACTGGGGCCGCATGCAGTCGGGCAAGAAGCTCTACCGCCTCGTGGAGGTCGACCTGCGCGCCGTAGTCGACGACGCCCTCGCGGCCTACTCGCCGCTTCGCCTCGACCCGCACCTGCATTTTTCCATGCATCCCGCGCCCGAGCCGATCGTCGTGCTCGCGGACAAGGCGGCGCTCGTGGACGCGGTCGTGAACTTGGTCTCGAACGCGCACAAGTACGGCGGCAACGAGCCGCACGTGGAGCTCGAGCTCACCGCGGGGGTTCGCTTCGCCACGATCGCGGTCACGGACCACGGCGACGGCATCCCGCGCAACGAGCAGCGCCGCATCTTCGAAAAGTTCTACCGCATCGACGATCGCCTCTCGCGCATGAAGGAAGGCAGCGGCATCGGCCTCGCGATCGTCGATCACGTCGTGAAGGCCCACGGCGGCGAAGTGACCGTCGAAAGCGCACCGGCGCACGGCTCCACGTTTCGGATCGTCCTCCCGCTCGCGGGCCGGAGTTCCCTTGTGCCGAAGGCGCGTGGTAGCGAGGCGCCGTGAGCGAGTCCGTCGCGCCCGAGCCCAGCCGCAAGAAGCGGGTCCTCGTCATCGAGGACGATCCGTCGATCGGCCTCGGCCTGCGCATCAACCTCGAGACCGAAGGCTACGAGGTCACGCTCGCGGAAGACGGCGAGCGCGGGTTCGAGCTGGCGAGCGCAGGAAACGTCGACATCGTGCTGCTCGACCTCATGCTCCCGAAGCGCAACGGCTTCGAGATCCTCGACGGCCTGCGCAAGCGCGGCATCGCCACGCCCGTGATTTTGCTGAGCGCGCGCACGGAGGACATCGACAAGGTCACGGGCCTCGAGCTCGGCGCCGAGGACTACGTCTGCAAGCCCTTCAGCCTCGCGGAGCTGCTCGCGCGCATTCGTGCGGCCCTGCGGCGATCGGGCGGTGAGGGGCCCCGGCCGGTGCTCGCCTTCGGCGAGATGAAGATCGACTTCGCGGCGCGGAGCATTTCGCGTGGCGGGGTTCACGTCGAGATGACCGCCACCGAGTTCGACGTGCTTGCGTGCCTCGTGCGCGAGCGGGGTCGCGCCCTCTCGCGCGACGAGATCTTCCGGCGCGTGTGGGGACCGAACCACCACGGCACGCC
>CAIOHM010000538.1 GCA_903858055.1 uncultured delta proteobacterium | reverse complement strand
TCGAAGGCGTGGCGCGCGCCCGTTGCGAGCGCCAGGACCACGGTGGAGAGCGGCGAGAGCACGCCGAGGAGGTAGCACCGGCCCGGAGGGCGAGACAGGGCTCTTCGTCGAAAAGCAGCACGAGCGGCGCGGACCCTGGCGAGGCCGCGCCGGCGATCCCCTCCGTGCGCAGCAGGAAAACGGCGGGCTCAGCGGGCGCGGAGCTCGTGCAAGACGACCGCCGCGGGGACCCCGAGGCGCACCGGAGGCCCGCTCGTGCCGAGGCCTGGACTCACGTAGAGGAGGCTGTCGTCGCGGCAGTAGAGGCCGAGGTGGTAGTCGTGCGCGAGCATCGAGACGTTCAAGAGGCGCGGAAAGAACGGCAAGCCGACCTGCCCGCCGTGCGTGTGCCCCGAGAGCGTGATGGGCACGCCCTTGACGACCGCTGCGCGAAAGAGGTCGGGATCGTGCGCGAGGAGCACCTGGGGCATCCCATGCTCGGTCGCGAGCGCTTCGTCGAGGTTCGCGCGCCCGGTCCACGTGTCGTCGACCCCCGCCACGACGAGCCGCTCACCGCCGCGCGTGACGACGATGGCCTCGTTGCGGAGCACGCGCACGCCGCGCTCGCGTAGGAGCGTGGTCAGCCGCTCTCCGTCCGCGAACCAGTCGTGGTTGCCGAGGCACACGATCACGCCGTCTCTCCCTTGCAGCGCGCCGACGACCTCGGCGATGCGGTCGAGCCACCGATCGCCGCTCGTGACGAGATCCCCCGTGACCACGACGAGGTCCGCCGCGAGCGCGTTGGTCGCCGCAACCCACCGGTTTGCGAGCTCCGAGGTCCACGTGCCCACGTGGAGGTCCGAGAGGTGCGCGATGCGGTAGCCGTCGAAGGCGCGCGGCACCGCACGGTGGGCGAGCTCCGAGCGCTCGACGCGGAAGCGCAGCGCGAGGCCCGTACCGAGGAGACCCGCGACGAGGAGCACGCCGTGAACCGCGAGCGCAAAGGGTGCAAAAAAACCCGCATGCGCGCTGCCGACCGCGGCCATGATCGCCGCCACGAGGGCCGCCGGCGCGAGGAAGAAGAGCGAGAGGAAGGCCGCGCTCCAGTGCGCGAGGTAGAGGCGCTCGACGACCTGCGCTTTGAACCACGAGCGCGGCGCGTCGAGGACGACGGCGCGGCCGATGATCGGGAACACGAGCAGCGCGTGCGCCCAGACGCCGATCGCGAGCCCCCAACGCCACGCGCCCGGAGCGGCGTACGACGCAAACGTCGACGTCGCTTCGAGCGCATAGGCCGTGGCGATGGCCCCCGTGCAATGGGTCCACACGCTCACGGTGAAGAGGCGCGCGATGATCGACGGGGTGCGGCGCGGCCCCGAGTGTCTGCGGTCGGGCGCGCGCCGGACGGGTCGATGCATAGGGCCTTGAGGCTGCGTTTTTCCCCGCGGAAACGCGCCGCGGGGAGGCCGCTCAGCCTTGGAGCATCTGCACGAGCTTCTGCTTGTTCGTCATGCCGACGTGGGTTGCGGCGACCTGACCGCCCTTGAAGACGATGCAGGTGGGGACGCCGCGGATGCCGAAGCGGCGGGCCGTCGCCGGCGACTCGTCGATGTCGATCTTCGTGACCTTGAAGGTGCCGAGGTTCTCGTCCGCGACCTGGTCGACGATCGGCGCGAGGGCCTTGCAGGGCTGGCACCACACGGCGGAGAAGTCCACGAGGACGGGGACGGTCGACTGGAGGACTTCGGCGTCGAAGTTGAGGTCGTTCACTTCGTGGACGTTCTTGCTGGCCATGGTGCTTTCTCCCTGAAGCGTCGGCTTCTAGCGCAATGGCCACGGATTGCCACGCATCCGCGACGCGCGCTTCGACGCCGGAAAAAGCTGGTACTGACCGCACGTCACGTCAAGGATCGAGCGGCTCAGCCTTCCTCGGGCGAGCCGGGGATCCACAGCGTAAAGCGCGCGCCCCCGAACGCGTCGCTGCGATCGACGCGGAGCTCGCCGCGGTGGTCTGCGACGACCTTTGCGCAGATCGCCAGACCGAGCCCGGTGCCCTTGCCCGCGCCCTTCGTCGTGTACGTCGGCTCGACGATGCGCGCGCGCACGGCCTCGGGGATCCCCGGGCCGTTGTCTTCGACCACCAGCTCCGCCCCAACGGCCTCGCCACGCATCGCCCCACGCGTCGTGAGGCGAAGCCGTGGCTGGAACGATGGCCCCTTCTTCTCCGCGTACTCGAGGAGCGCGTCGCCCGCGTTCGCGACGAGGTTCATGAGGACTTGGCCGAGGTTGCTGCGGCGCCCCCAGCACAGCGGCGCGCCCGGGAAATCTTCTTCGACCTCCACGCCCACGAGGCGGTGGTGGCAGATGAGCAGCGCCTCGCTCGCGACCTCTTCGAGGCTCACTTCGCTCGAGTCCGCGTCGGCACGCGCCATGTTGCGCATCGCGCCGCCGATCGCGAGCGCACGCTCCAGGCCTTGATGCGTGAACTCGAAGGCCTCGGCGATCGTGCTCCAGTTGCCGAGGACGATGCGGCCCACTCTCGCCTCCGAGTCGAGGGCACGCCCCGCTTCGTCGATGACGTCACGGAGCCCTTCTTGCGCCGCGGCGATGAAGTGGAGGGGGTTGTTGAGGTCGTGCGCGATGCCCGCGACCATCGTACCCACGGTCGCCATCTTTTCGGCGTGCACGAGGCGCTCTTCGGCTTCGCGGAGCGCCAAACGGAGCTCCTCGCGCTGCTTCTCGATCTTCACGAGGTCGGCGCGCACGGCGTCGGCGCGCGCCGAAAACTCCGCCACGCTGCCCTCGAGACGGCGACGCTCGTCGAGCTCCGTGGCGAGGCGCACCGATAGCTCCCCGATGTCCCGCGCCTGATCGAGCAGGCGCACGTGATGCGTGAGGCGGGCGACGAGCTCGCCCTTGAGGAAGGGCTTGACGATGTAGTCGCTCGCGCCGCGCTTGAAGCCTTCGATGAGATCTTCCTCGCGATTCTTCGCCGTGAGCAAGAGCACCGGGAGGTCCTTCTCGTCGTAGGTTTTTCGCAGGCGCTCGAGCACCTCGTAGCCGCTCATCTTCGGCATCATTACGTCGAGCAGGAGCACGTCGGGCTTGCCAAACTGCTCGATGAGCGCGAGCGCTTCTTCGCCGTTCGAGGCCTGCAGGATCTCGTGGCCGGTGCTGCCGAGCTGCTGCGCGAGGACCTCGCGGTTGACCGGCTCGTCGTCGACCACGAGCACGCGGTGGGACGTGGGGCCTCGCATCGACGAGATAGGCCCTTCGTCGAGCTCCATGGGCGAGACGAGCGAGCGCGCGATGGCCCCGATGCCCGAGGTCACGTGCGCGTCGGCCTCGCGGCCCGAGAGCGGCAGCGTGAACCGAAAGACCGAGCCCCGGCCAACCGTCGACTCGACGGTGATGGTGCCGCCGTGACGCTCGACGAGCGAGCGCGCGACGGAGAGGCCGAGCCCGGTGCCTCCGAACTCACGCGCCGTCGAACCGTCGCCTTGCTGGAAGGCTTCGAAGATCGACTCGCGCACGGCTTCGGGGATTCCCACGCCGGTGTCGTGCACCGAGAAGCTCACGAAGTTGCCGCTCACCGCGGCCTCGACCCACACGTCGCCCTTGCGGGTGAACTTCACCGCGTTGCCGACGAGGTTCGTGAGGATCTGCTGCAGTCGCCCCTCGTCGGCGAGCACGCACGGCACGCTCGGCGAGACGCGGTTCGAGAGCAGCACCGGCTTGCCGGTGGTCAGCGGCTGGAGCATGGCGCACGCGAGCTCGACCGCGGCGTGCGGTGAGACGCTGGTCGTGACGAGCTCGATCTCCGAGGCCTTCATCTTGGAGAAGTCCAAGAGGTCGTTGACGAGGCTCGCAAGACGCCGGCCGCTCTGCGCGATGAGGCCGAGGGTCTTCTGCTGCGCGACCGTGGGCTCGCCGCCGCTGCCGTCGAGGAGCGCCTCGGCGAGGCCGATGATGCCGTTGAGCGGCGTGCGGAGCTCGTGGGAGGTGTTCGCGAGGAACTGATCTTTCAGCTCGTTCGCCTGCGCGAGCTCGGTGTTCTTCACGTCGAGCTCTGTCGCGAGCGTCTCCGCCGTGGTGCGCGCGGCGGCGTTGCGACGCGCGAGCGCGAACGACTGCAGCAGCACCATGGCGATGAGCGCTTCGCCCGCGAGCCACGGACCGATGACGGCGCCCCGAGCCTTCGCGATGTCCCACAGGCCGCCGAAGAGGAGCAGCGCGAGGCCACCAGCGAAGAGCTGAAGTTCCACGCTCCTCTCCTGCCAAAGCTCGCGCGCGAGGAGGGCGAGCGCCACGACCATGAACACGAGCAGCTCGAGCTGATTGACGTGCAGAACCCATCCGAAGAGCGCATCGAGCGGCGCGATGCAGATGACCGCGATCTGCACGAAGCCGATCGCGAAGCCGATGCGGCGCGGCCACGGCGGGAGCCCGCGCGGAAAGAACGCATCGCAGATGCCGACGATGACGACGAGCGCGAGCCCGAGCGTGAGCATCTCGGCGCGGTACGCGTAGCGGCTGGCGTTCGCGGCTTCGGCGGCGAGGTCGAGCCAGCTGTCCATCGTGGCCACGCGCAGCGCCACGGTCGCGCACATGAGCGCGAACCAGAGTGGGGCGCGCTCGAAGCGACGGAGCGCGAAGAGGATGACGTGGTAGATCGCGAAGATCAGGAAGACGCCGACCTCGAGTGCCGCGCGGAGGTGTTCGAAGATTAGGCCCTTCTCCACGGCAGCCGCGGAGCCAATGCGAAGATCCTCGATGCCCCACAGGATCGCGCTGCTCCAGTTGCTCACGCGGAGCAAGCACGTCACCTCGGGGCCCGGCGGGAACGTGAGCGTCGCCACGTGGCGCACGGGGATTTCCTCATGCGCGGATGGACCCACGCGCCCGACGTCCACGCGCGTGCGAGGGGCGCTCGCGTCGGAGCCGTCGCCGACGGCGCATTCGACCTCCGCCGCCGCCGTAAAGCCGCCGATGCGCAGCGCCACCGTCTCGTCGCCGTCGACCCGAACGCGCAAGCGCGAGGTCACGACGCCTTTTTCGGGCAGGCCGCCCGGCGGCGTCGACGTGCGACGAATGGAACCGGCGCCGTAGAGGATTCCGACCTCGGGCGCGTCGACGCGCGGGTCGCCGAACGGGATCGATGAACCGACCCACGACGGCAGCTCACCGTGAACGGGACGCGCCAGGGCCCCCGCCTCGACATGCACGACGCCCTGCTCGACCTCGGCCGGCACGACGCGCGTGCAGCCGGCGAGCGCGCCAACGACGCACCACACGAAGAAGAGACGCCGAAGCGCCGACGCGAGCATGGGCAAATCGTATCGAAGCGGTCGTGCTTCGTGCGCAAAATGCAGCGCGTAGTTTTCGCTCCCGTGCTCCCTTCGCGGCATCGCAAGAACGCCATGGCTCGCCCCCGACAAGCCCCCACCCCGCTCGCCGTCACCGTCCCCGAGGATCGCATCCCCGCGGGGCCGCGCCTCGTCGCCGCGCTCAAGGCGGCCTACCGCGCGCGCCTCCCGGTCCTCCTCGAAGGCCCGACCGGCATCGGCAAGAGCGAGGTCGTCGCCGAGGCGGCCCTCGAGCTGGGCGTCGAGGTGGTCGTCCTCGATCTCTCGCTCCTCGAGCCCCCCGATCTCGTCGGCTTGCCGCGAATCGAAGGCGACGTAACACGCTTCGTGCGCCCGGCGATCCTCCCGCGCGCGGGCGCTGGGCTCCTCTTCTTGGAGGAGCTGAACCGCGCCGAGCGCGCCGTGCAACAGCCCGCGCTGCAGCTCCTGAGCGCCCGCCGCCTCCACGAGTACGTGCTGCCCCCCGGCTGGAGCTGCGTGGCTGCCGTGAACCCGGACGACGGCGACTATCAAGTGAGCACGCTCGACCGCGCGCTGCGCGCCCGCTTCCTCGAGCTCAAGGTCTGCGCCGATCGGGCGACTTGGCTCGCGTGGGCCGAGGCGAACGGCGTGCACGGCGCGATCGTGGGGCTCGTGCGCGCCCACGAGCAAGCCTTCGAAGCGGCCCCCCCGCGCACGTGGACCTACGCCGCACGGCTCCTCGCGAGCCTCGAGCCGCACGAGCTGCGCGACGAAGATCTCCTCCGTGATCTCTTCGGCGGCTACCTCCCCTCGGTCTGGGTCGAGCGCCTCGTCGCCACGCGCGACCAATGGAACCGCGCGGCGCTGCCCGTGGACGTACGCGTGCTCCTTCGCGACGCGGACCGCGAGCCACGTGCGCTCGAGCCGCTGCGCGCCCTCGCGAAAGAGGGCCGCAGCGACGTGCTCGTCGAGGTGACGGCGCGAATCACGAGCATCGTGCGCGGGAGCGAGGTGCAGCTCCTGGCGACGAAGGGCGACCTGCGCCTCGCGGCCCTCGAGGCCCTCGTGCGCGAACTCCCGGGTGACGCGCGCGTGCAGATCCTCGACGCGCTCGCAGCGAACCCGCTGGCCATTCCCCTCGTCGAACTCGACACCGCGCAGCTCATGCAAGCCACCTTCCCGCAGCAAGGCGTCCTCAAGAAGCTCGACGTGTGGGGGCGCGAGGCGGGCGCGCAGCATCGCGTCGCGCTCGTCGTGCTCGCGCTGCGCCTCTTCCTCGAGAGGCATACGGATCTCGCGGCGCTCCGGCGCTCCAACGTGCTCCGCGCGAACCTCGGTCACGTGCTCGTGCGCCTCCCCGAGCGGGCGGCGCTCCCGCTCGTCGACGCGCTGCTGGCCGCGGGCATTGCCCCGATTCGCCCCGCGTGAAGCCATGAACTCACGCGCCGAAAAGCTGGTGATCGCGAGGGCGATGCAGCGCGACGTCGTCACGAAATACCCTTTCCATACGGCGGTCGTCGCGCGGATGGAGGTGCTCATGGACCCGGCGGTCGAGACTCTCGGCGTCTCCATGGAGTCCGCGCGCCTCCTGCTCCACGTGAACGAGCCCTGGGTCGAGGCGCACGCCGACACGTTCCTCGGGCTCTTGCTCCACGAGGTGCACCACGTGGTCCTCGGGCACCTCGTCGACGAGCGCCTGCGCGAGGTCGACGCGCCCGAGCTCATGGACCTGTGCCTCGAGTGCGCGGCGAACGAGCACATCGAGGAGCCGCTCCCGAACCCGATTCGCTGGCAGAGCTTCGAACGCTACGGCTTCCGCGCAAACCAATCGTCGCTCGAACGCTATGCCCTCCTCCGCGACTATTTCGAGGAGAATCCCTCGGCGCGACGCGTCCCGTTGCCCGCGCCTCAAGACGCCCATGGCGGACTCCGCAAGCCCGTGACGCGCGGATCGGTGGCCACGCAGCGCGCAATCCTCGAAGAGCTCGCCGAGCTCGCGGAGCAGCTCGGCCCCGAGTCACCGGCCACCATCGCAGGTTGGCGTCCCGGGGAGCTCCTGCGCGCGCTCTTCGTGAGCAGCGCGCCTCCGTCGATCGATTGGCGTGCGGCCTTGCGGCGCCTGGTGACCACGCACATGCGCACCGTCTCCTCGTACCGCAGGCCCTCGCGGCGCTTTCCGGATCGCGTCGGCGAGGTCCCCGGCCGCCAGCGGCAGCGTCATGCGGGCGAGCCCCCACGGCTGGTCGTGTGCCTCGACACCTCGGCCAGCATGAGCGACGACGATCTGGCGAATGCCGCGCGGGAGCTCACGGCGCTGGCCTCGCTCGCACGCATCACGATCGTCGAGTTCGACGCGCACATTCATGCAGTCTACAGCTACAGGCGCGGCGAGCTCGAGCGACTCAAGGGCGGGGGCGGCACGGACTTCCAGCCGCTCTTCGGTGCAGGGTCGCCGACCTTCGGGGCCGAGGCTGCCGTGGTCTTCACGGACGGCGTCGGTCCCTACCCCGAGGCGCCTCCCGCGGTGCCGACGCTCTGGGTTCTGACAGGTCGAAGCACCTCGCCTCGGCCCCCGTTCGGGCACGTCGTTCGCCTGCACCCGCCACCGGCGACGTAGCGCGCTCGGGTCGGCCCGCGGTACGCTCCCTTCGCCGTGTCTTTGAGCTCCCTCTACCCACGCGCCCGTCGGGCAGTCTTCGTCTCGTTCCTCGAGGGAATCGATCCGCTGCGCGAGGGCTTCGACATGCGGGAGACCGTCGAGGGTTTTGCGCAGAGCCTCGAGCCGCCGATGCAGGGGGTCTCGTTCCTGCGCCTGCTCCTCGAAGAGCTCGAGGACCGCGCCTGGTCCGTGCCTCAGCATTTCGTCGATCGGCTGCTCGTCTCGCTGCCCGCCACGCTGCGCGAGCACCTCTCCGACGAGTTCGTCTACGTGCGGATTCCTCAGAACAAGTGGCGGCATTTTCGCCCGGCAGACTGGGTCTTCGAGCGTCAAATCGTCGAGGGTGCCGCCAAGAAGAAGAGCCTCACGATTCTCCACGTCGACATCGAACGTGGGAGCGCGCCCTTCGGGCAAGAGCGTCTCCACCTCACGCTCGAAGCCGACGATCTTCGCTGGGTCGAGCAGCGCTTTCGGCTCATTCACCGCAAGGTCGACTACGACGAAGAAGACGAACAAGAGCGGCTCCTCTCGCACCTCTTCGGCCCGTCGATCCTCGAGCCGCTCATCGACGACCACCTCAAGCAGTTCTTCCACCGCGACCGGCGCATCGCTCGGCACACGCTGCGCCTCGAGCGCTGGCCCCAGCGCTTCGCCGACCTTGCGCGTCCCGCCTTCGAGCTCTCGCTCACCATCGTCTTCGAGCCCAACACCATCGACCAGCAAGGGCTCGTGCGGCGCCTCAAAGAGATCATGAGCAAGGTCATCTGATGGCCTCGTTCGTGCACGCGTCGAGCATCGTCGAGGCTGGCGTGGACCTCGGCGAAGACGTCTTCGTCGGTCCCTTTTGTCACCTGCGCGCCGGAGCTCGCGTTGGCCGCGGGGTCGTGCTGGGTCAAGGGTGCTACCTGGCGCCGAGCGCGGTCGTCGGGGAGATGTGCCGCGTGCAGAACGGCGTGAGCCTCTTCGACGGCGTGGTGCTCGAAGGCCAGGTTTTCGTCGGTCCAAACTGCACCTTCACCAACGTGCGCGAGCCGCGTGCCATGGTCGACCGGCGCGGCGCGTACGAGCGCACCTTCGTGCGGCTCGGGGCCACGCTCGGCGCGAACGCCACGGTACTCTCCGGCGTGACCATCGGACTCCACGCGTTCGTCGGCGCGGGCGCGGTCGTCACGCGCGACGTCGATCCGTACGTCCTCGCGCTCGGAGCTCCAGCCACGGCGCGCGGTCACCGCAGCCGGCATGGCGCGGCGCTTCGTTTCGTTTCGGGCGAAGCGATTTGCGAGCTTTCGGGCCTTCGCTACGTGCTCGAAGGGGGGCTCGTGCGAAGCGCAAACGGCGACGACGAAGAACCCTGGCCCGCGCGCGTGCGCCTCGAGGGCCCGTGAGCGAGACACGACGCAGGCTCCCGGTCGTTGACCTCGCGCGCAGCATCGCAGCCGACCAAGGAGCCCTCGAAGCGGCGGCCGTGCGCGTCTTGCGGAGCGGTCGCTTCGTGCTCGGCCCCGAGGTCGAGGCGTTCGAGCACGAGGCCTCGGCGTTTCTCGGCGCAGCGCACGCCGTGGGGGTTTCGAGCGGCACGGACGCCCTGTATTTGGCGCTGCGCGCGTGCGGCATTGGACCGGGCGATGGCGTCCTCGTGCCCGTGTTCGGCTTCGTGGCCACCGCGGAAGCGGTCGCGCGCACGGGCGCGTCGCCCATCTTCGTCGACGCTCTCCCCGGCTGTGGCCGCATCGATCTCGCGGACGCGGCGCGACGCCTCCGCCCCGGCGTTCGTGCGCTCGTTCACGTCGCGCTCGGCGGTGATGGCGGCGGCAGTGTGCAGTCTGCACAGTTTTGCCTCGAGCACGGGCTCACGCTCCTCGAGGACGCCGCGCAGAGCTTCGGCGCGCGCGACGGCGGGCGATCCGTCGGCACCCTCGGCACCGTGGGCGCCTTCAGCTTTTTTCCAGCGAAGATCCTCGGAGGCTTCGGCGACGGAGGCCTCGTCGTCGCAGGCAGCGCACGCGTTGCGGAGCACGTGCGAAGCCTTCGCCAACATGGGCGCACTTCTTCCGGCCGCTTCGCCGAGCTCGGGACGAACGCGCGCCTCGACGAGCTCCAAGCGGCGCTCTTGCGCGTGCGCCTCGCGAGCCTACCGCGCGAGCTCGCGTTCCGTGCCGACCTCGCGGTGCGCTACGACGAGGCGCTCATGGCCCGCAGCCTCGCCGACCGGCCTTCATGCAACGGCGCTTGCGCGATCGCCTCCTCGACGGGAGCGCCCATCCTCTTGCCTCCGCGTTGCGCGTCGGGCCATGCGCACGGCCTCTACAGCGTGAGGCTACGTGCAGGCGTCGACCGCGCAGCCCTTCGCGCCTCGCTCGCCGCCGCCGGGGTGGAGACCGCCATCTATTACGCGCACCTCCTCTCCGAAGAGCCGGCCTTTGCCGCGTTCGTCGCCGATGGCGATCGGTTCCCAGGCGCCCAGGGGCTCGCGGCGTGCACGCTCACGCTCCCCTTCTTCGTGGGCATGAGCGACGACGAGGTCGAACGGGTCGTCGGCGCGCTCGCGGCCGCGCTTCGCGTTCGCTAACGAGCGGAGGGACGCGGGCTTCGCGCCTCGCGGCCTGGCCACGGCCGGCCATGGACACGTGCCGCGCGCCACATACGCGAGGCGATCCTCGTCATTTTCCAAGGAATCCTTTCGGCGCCTCGTTGGCACGGCGGCTGCTGATTCCCGGCGCATGATGCCAAACGCCACGCTCTCCGCCCACACCGTCCGCTCCTCCGTGCTCGCACGCGCGCTCCTTGACCGCGACCTCGAGCCCCTCGCGCTCGAGACCGGCGACCGCGCCCCACGCGAAGGGCTGATGCGGTCCATGTACGTCGCTGCGCTCGGAGGCGACTTCGACGACGACGACCCGCGCTGGCGGCGACGCCGACGCGCGCGGACGTCCCGCTTTCGCGCTTAGGGAGCGTCCCGTGGCGTGCCATTCATACGTCGTATGGTCACGAGCTTACGTTTACGTACCCGGCGTGATTCCCCGCACTTGCCACGACTCTGCTACGCTCATGACGCCATGGGTCGACGCTTCCTCGCTGTCTCTCGTCCGGTCACGATCCGCCTCGACGGCGCGACGCTCGTTGCGAACGAAGGCGAGCCGCTCGCAGCTGCGCTCGTCGGCGCGGGCATCGACACGATCGCCCGCAGCCCGAAGTTCCACAGGCCGCGCGGCGCCACGTGCATGCGCGGCGGCTGTGACGGCTGCGTCGTGCGCGTCGACGGCGTGCCGAACGTTCTCGGCTGCCTCGAGCCGTGCCGCGAAGGCATGGTCGTCGAGACCCAGAACCGCATGGGGCCGCGCGAGTTCGATCTCCTGCGCGCGAACGACTGGTTTTTTCCAAGCGGCATGAACCACCACGAGGTCTTCATCGGCGTCCCCGGTGCGGAGCCTTTCCTGCGCGTCTTTGCGCGTCGCATCTCCGGCCTCGGTCACTTGCCCGACGATCCGGTGCCGGTCGTTACCGGCGCACGCCGCGCGGTCACGGTGCTCGTGCTCGGGGGCGGCGCTGCTGGGCTCGCGGCGGCCGTGGCCTTCGCGGAGGCGGGCGCGCGCGTCGAGCTCGTCGACGAGCACACGGGAATCCAGGCGGTCCGTGAACGCCACGCGGGCGAGGAGCTCGTTCGCGTCGATGCGCTCCTCGCG
>CAIOHM010000537.1 GCA_903858055.1 uncultured delta proteobacterium | reverse complement strand
GGTGGTCGAGGTCGTAGGCCTTCATGAGGTTCGACCACTCGTCGTTGAGCTGAATCGGAAACATCGTTTTCCCTTTCGCGGCGTGCGCTGGAACGAGGAGAGTTTTGCGCCATCTTGCGGTTTTTCGCTACTCGCGTTCTCCTCGCCTCATGCCCCGCGCCTCCGAGCCTCGCGCCGCCGCACGAAAAATGCCTCGGCAAGAGCGCGCCATGGCCACCGTCGAGGCGATCCTCGAGGGGGCTGCTCGCATTCTCGCGCGTGAAGGCTGGGCCAAAGCGACGACGAACCGCATCGCCGAAGCCGCGGGCGTGAGCGTCGGGTCGCTCTACCAATACTTCCCGAGCAAGGAGGCCATCGCGGTCGAGCTCCTGAAGCGCTACCGCGAGCGCCTCGTGGCGACCGTCGCCCAGCGCCTCGCCGAGGCCGAGCGGGTCACGTTCGAGAGCGCGATGGCCATGCTCCTCGAGACGCTGTTCCTTGCGGAGGGCATCGATCCGCAGCTTCACCGCGTGCTCATCGAGCAGGTGCTGCGCACGCATGCACGCGGAGAAATGCAGGGCTTCGAAGATCGCCTCGAGGCCGTGGTCGCCGAGGCCCTCGCCGCCGCCGGCCCCTCGGTTCGCGTCCGAGACCCGAAGCTCGCCGCCACGCTCGTGGTGCGCACGGTGCTCTCGCTCGTGCACGCGGTCGTCGTCGATCGCCCGGACCTCGACCGACGCGAGGTCGCCGCCGAGGTCACGAAGCTCGTCACGCGCTACCTCACGCTCTGAGCGGCGCAGGGTCGTACGCCGCCAGGGCCTCCGCGAGACCGAGCGCTGCGAAGGGACCGCGGAGATCGTCCGGGATCGGCGCCTGCGCGTCGACCGTGAGACCTGGGGTGATCGGGTGCGGAAAGCGCAAGCGCACCGCGTGGAGCGCGAGCCGGTGCAGGTTCCACGCTTCGCGGTAGTGCCGGTTCACGCGGCCGTCGCCGTGGCGCACGTCCCCCACGAGCGGGTGCGAGAGGTGGCGCAAATGGCGACGAATCTGGTGCAAGCGGCCGGTCTCGGGCTTTGCCTCCACGAGGGAGCAGCGGTCGTTCGGTGAGCGCGCGAGCGTGCGCGCCTCGGTCACGGCGGGCACGCGCGGACCGTCTTCCGTACGCGGAATGTCATACGCAATGCGTACGTGGTCTTCCTTCATATGGCCGCGTACGAGCGCGAGGTACGTCTTCTCCGCGCGCCCTTCTTCGAAGGTCTTCGCGAGGAGCGGCGTGCACGCCTTCGTGCGCGCGAAGACGAGGCAACCGCTCGTGCCGCGGTCGAGGCGGTGCACCGGGTCCACCTGCGCGCCGAGGTGATCGCGCACGCGGAAGAGCATCACGTCACGGTCGTTGTCCCAGCCGCGATGGACGAGGAGCCCCGTCGGCTTGTGGACGACGATGAGGTGCTCGTCCACGTAGAGGACATCAACAGCCGGCAAAGAACTCATTTTCGGGCGAGATTCTTCGCAGAGCCGATCAAATCTACCGTCATGTCTTTCCCCTTGAAATCGTGAAGGATTCTAAAGATAAACCGGGACACCAACCGGGGCATGCGCCGGAGGCACCGAAAGAATTCCTCAATTCGTTGGTCCCACGACGCCGCGTGTTAGCGTGTCCGTTGGGCCCGCACGCGGGCGCTCGTTAGCACCATGTCCGAGGATCAGCCTGCAGAAGAGACCGTCAACGCTTCGGTGCAAGTGAGCCCCGACGGCCTCGAGCTGTACCTCGTGGTGCAAGACCCGTGGCGCTACAGCCGCGACGGGATCGTGGAGCTCCTGCGCGACTCCGGCTACCACGGCCCCCTCGACGAGCTCGGGATCGACGCCCTCTCGCGCGGCGAAAACTTCGGCGTGGCCACGCGGGTCATTTGCGGCAACGCGCCGGTCGCCGGCTCCGACGAAGAATTCTATTACCATTTCGAGTCACTCAAGCCGCGCGCCAAGCAAGAGGCGGAGACCAGCGAGCAAGAGCCCTTCGCGATCGACCACCGCGAGTCGCGCAAGATCGACCGCTGCGACGTCGGGGACGTGCTCGTGCGCATCGTGCGTGAGAAAGATCCCACGCGCGGCGTCGACGCCTGGGGCCGCGAGAGTGATCCGCCGCGTGGCAAAGAGCTCAAGCTCCAGCCCGGACAAAACGTGACACTCGGCCCCGACGGGCGCTCACTCATCGCGGCGATCGCCGGCGTCCCTACGCGCGAACCGAACGGGCGCATCTCCGTGGCGCGCGCGCTCGTGGTGCAAGGCGTGAACTTCAAGTCGGGCAACATCCACTTCGATGGCTCGGTCTCCGTCGACGGCGACGTCGCCGCAGGCTTCATCGTTGAAGCCACCGCGGACGTGGAGATCAAGGGGAGCATCGAGCACGCGACCATCCGCGCGGGCGGGTCGATCCTCGTGAAGGGCGGCGTGCGTCGTCAGTCGCAGCTCTTCGCGGCGGGCTCCATCGAGGTGCGCTTCGTGGACTCCGAGTCGCGCCTCGAAGCGCGCAGCACGGTGACCGTGACCCAAGACGCGATCCAGAGCGAACTCGCCGGCGACGAGGGCGTCTTCATCGGGGGTCAGCTCGTCGGCGGCAGCGCGCGCTCGGCCATGCACATTCAGGTGACCTCGCTCGGGTGCCCCCGCGACACGCCCACGCGCGCCATCATCGATCGCCCGCTCACCCCCGCGAAGGTCATCGGCCTGAAGGAGGAGCTCGGGCTCATCGTGCCGCAAGATCGCAGCGGCCCGAGCGCCGAGGAAATCGCCGCGCAAGGCAACTCTCTCCTGCGCCTCGGCAACACGGCACGCGTCGTCGCAGCGCGCCCAGCCACGGCCACGCGAGCCCTCTCCGCCGCCGGGGTGCCGAGCGTTCCGCGGCCCCCGTCTACGGCTCCACGCGCGAACTCGAACTTCCCTCAGCCCGCGGCGCAAGCGCCCGCCACGAGCACCCTGCCCGCGCGCGGCGTGAACCCCGCGCTGCGCGCCCCCGGTGCCCCCGCCATCCCAGGCCCGAGCGGCGCGTCGGTGCCTCCCGTCGCCGACGCCGCGATCCCGCGCGCCCCGGACTCCTCACCGCCCTCGTCGCGC
>CAIOHM010000536.1 GCA_903858055.1 uncultured delta proteobacterium | reverse complement strand
GCGTCGAGATCGCGCGCGGCCGCGAGCGCATAGGCACGGCGGCGCGACGCGAGCTCCTCCGCGCCGAGCGCGGCCCAGGAGCCCGCGGCGTTGATCGTCGAGAACGACGAGCATGCGTTCGCGGTGTCGGTCGAGAAGAGCAAGAACTCCACCGCGGCCATCCCGCGCGCGTTGACGAGCGTCCCCGCGAAGCTCGCCTTTTCGTAGTCACGCGCGACGAGCTGCTCCTCGATGCGGCAACGGCTCACGAGCGGCCATGCGTAGATTTCGTCGCGAATCGCCTGGGCTCCGAGCGCGGGCGGGTGCGCGTACGGGCCGATGGCGAAGACCTCGAGCTCCTGGAGCGAGGCGAAGGTCGCGGACCAGGCGGCGCGTGCGTCGAGCGCTGCACCGGCGTCTTCACCCGCCTCGAGCGCGCCCACGAGCGCATCGGCGCTGCGCGCGAAGTCGACGGTGCGATCGCTCGTGCACTGGGCCATCGCGGCGAGGAACTTGCTCTTGGAGAACGAGGCGTCGGTCGGCCCGGCGTCGACGTTCGCGATAGGCCCCGCGTCGACGGTCCCGATGGGGCCGTTGCCTGGGTTTTCACCGCCCGTGTACACGTTCTCGAGCGGCACGGGCTTCTTGCAAGCCGCGGAAAGCGCAAGGACGCAGGGAAGCAGAAGCAGGATCGCGCGCGGGAGGATGGGACGCATGCGGGACTTTCGTCAGCGGAGGTCGAGGAACACGATCGCCGAGTCGTCGTCGGGAACGGCGGCGTCGGCACCCGCGACGCCACCGGCCACGACGCCCACGGCGACGGCGCGGTCGCCGCTCACGGCGAGGCCCCAGAGGGCGTCGGCGGCGCCGCCCAAGTCGACGGCACGTGCGCCATTGGCCCCAAACTCGGCCACCGGCACGCCGTCGCGCGAAAGGAGCGCGAACATCCCGTCTTGATCGGCGCTCGTGC
Source organism: uncultured delta proteobacterium (assembly GCA_903858055.1). Lineage (GTDB taxonomy): Bacteria > Myxococcota_A > Polyangia > Polyangiales > Polyangiaceae > CAIQDA01. The sequence goes on along the minus strand of CAIOHM010000536.1, from coordinate 6,151 downwards.
GGCGCCCGCTGCCGATCATGAGTACGGCACCCGAGGGCAAGACCTTCAGCGTACGCGCGGTGTCACGGCCGGCGGCGAGGTCGACGAGGCGGTGGCCCGCCGTGCCGTAGGTGCTGTCGAGCGCGCCGTCCGCGGCGAGGCGCAGCGAGAGGAAGTCCATCTCGACGTTCGTGTTCGGTCGCCCGTAACCCGCCGTGACGAGCTTGTCGCCCTGGAGCGCCACGGCGTACACCTCGGCCGCCGCCGGGAAAATCTCGCGCGTGAACACACCCGACGTGCCGAACGAGCTGTCGAGCGCGCCGGAGTCGGTGAGGCGGAACACGATCGGCGAGACCACGGTCGACGCCGGGTCCGTGTAGTATCCACCCATCACGACGCGCCCGCTCGCATCGACGAGGAGCTCTTTCGGCGTGCCGTCGAAGCGCGCGACGTCGAGGGTGAAGAGGCCCGCCGTCGCAAACGCGGCGTCGCGGGTCCCGTTCGCGCTCAGGCGCGCGACCGCGAAATCCGTGTCGTCCCGCCCCGCGCCAACACAGGAACCGCTCACGTAGAGCCGACCGCTCGCGTCTTGCGCCAGCCCCCATTGGCTGTCCGTCTTGAAGACGGTGCCCACGAGCTTGCCCGGCGCGAGGTCGAGCGCGGCGACGCCGGCGACGCCGAACGAGGGGTCGAGCCGTCCATCGTCGAGGAAACGTGCAAGGTACACATCTCGCTCGCGGGCGTCGCTCGCCCCGACTTGCTCGCCGACCGCCGCGATGACGATCTTTCCCTCGGCCGTGAGCACGAGCCCCCGGGCGACCTCGCCGTTGCCGCCGACGACGAAATTCACCGTCGCAACGCCCGCGTTTCCGAACGACGTGTCGAGGTTGCCGTCGGGGAGCGTCCGCGTCACCACGCTCACGCAATCGTCCGTCGCGACGGTGGTCGGGCAGAGCTGCCCCACCGCGACCGAGCGCCCCTGCGGGTCCACGACGACGTTGTAGAGACGGTCGTGCCCCGCGGCGGAGAGCGCCCGCACGACCACGCGCGTCGCGAAGCGCACGGCCGGCGCGGCGTCGCCTGCAGAGCCGGCATCGACCTCGGCAGCACCATCGACCACGGGAGCCGCGTCGGAGCCTGCGTCCTGGGAATTCGCAGGCGTCGACGCCGTGTCGTCGCTGCAGGCAGCGAAGGCGAAGGCCGAGGCGACGAGGGCGAAGAGCGGCAGGGCGGAGGCGCGAAGGTTCATGGTCTTGGGGGGTGGTTCAGAAGGTGACGGTGAGGCCCGCCTGGAGCCAGCGGGGCGCGTTGGGGCGCGCTCCGAAGGGCCGGTGCGAGACGATGAACTGCTGGCCGAGCACGTTGCGGCCGTTGACTTGGAGCGAGATGGCGTCGGTGATGCGCAGGCGACCGCTCACGTCGAGCCAGGTCTGGCGCTCGGTCGAGAGCACCTCGGAGAGGCTCTCGCTCCCTGCGATTTCCCGCATGGCGGCCACGTAGTTCCCAATCGCCGCGACGCCACCTTGCTTGCCCTCGAAGCCGAGCGTGACGCTCGCCTGATGCCGCGGGAGGTACGGGAGCTCGTCGCCGCGCGCCACCGTGCCGAAGGTCGGGTCCTCGGAGGCGAAGTCCGTGAGGAACGCCGAGCGCGTGTACGTGTAGGTTGCAAGCACCGGGATGCGGAAATCTCCGAGGGCGATGTCGTGCTCACCCGAGGCCTCGAGGCCATACACGCGCACGCGCCCGGCGTTGAACTGACGGTCGAGGTTCGCATCCACACAGCCGCTCGAGAGCGAGCAAATGCTGGTGAGATTTTGATAGTCGTTGTAGAATCCAACGACCTCGAGGCGCTCCGCACCGCGCACCCAGCGGGCCCCGCCCTCGTAGTTCACACTCAGCTCGGACTCGGTCGTGTTCGCGCTCCCGGGCGCGGGCGGGCTGAAGCCACGGTGGACGCCGCCGAGGAGCCCGAAGTCCTTCGTGAGGCCGGCGAAGGCGCCGACCCCCGGCAAGACCACGGCGTCCGTGAGCTTCGAGGAAGCCCCGCTCGGCATGCGATCGGTGAACGTCTCGCGGAACGCCTCGACGCGAACGCCGGGGGTAATCGTCAGGAAATCCCAGGTGATCGCGTCGTACGCGTGAAGCGCGAGCGCCGTCGTGCTCGCCTCGTTGTACGCGGTCGTGACCGTGGGGCTGCCCTCGGGCACGAGCTTGCCGCCGACGACACGGAAGGCGTCTTGCGTGTGGCGGCGCGTGATGCCGTCTTGGTGGAGGCGCGCGCCCGCCTCGAAGCGATGCGTGAGCGAGCCCGTGGCAAACGCGACGCGCAGGCGCGATTGCACGCCTTGCGCGAAGAGCGTGCGGTCGTTGGGACCCACAAAGAGCGCTTCGTCGGCGCTCGACGACTCCCCTTGCCCGCGCAGGAGCGAGAGAAAGACCGCATTGCGCCCGATCTGCGGGTTCGTGAGCACGTCGAAGAGATCCGCGCCGCGGAAGCCGTTCACCTTGCGCCACACGCGCGCCAGATCGCTGCGGTACGCGGTGGTCGTGAGCGTGAAGTCCTTGCCGAGGGTCAGCTCGTGCGTGAGCGCGAGGGCCGTGCGGTGGTTGCGCATCTGGTCCAGGCTCGAGACTTGGTAGCGCGCGTTCGCGTTCGCGCGGAAGTCGGCGTCGCTGAGGCCAAGGTACGTCTCGTTCGAGGTCTCGTCCGAATAGACGCCCTTGAAGCGCAGCTCCTGCCGCCGGCCGTCGCGGTTTTCGAGTTCGTGCGCGACCTTGAGCATCCACTCGTTGCGCGTGAAGCCCGTGTCCTCACCGCTCGGCAGCTCCTTGAAGCCGGTGCTCGAGAGCGACGTGCCCTCGAGGAGAAAGCCGGTCTTTTCGTCGCTCGAGCCGAACCAGCCGTGCAGGCGCGCAAAGCCGTACTCGCCGGCGCCGAGCTCGAGGGAGCCCTGGGCGAGACCGGGGATGGCACGCGTCGTCAGATCGATCGCCCCCGCGATGGTCTGCGGACCCTCGCCGATCGCCGCGCTGCCCTTGAGCACGCGCACGCCGGTGATGCGCGCCATGAGCGGGAAGTAATACGCTGCGGGCGCCGAGTAAGGCGCCGGCGCCACGAGCACGCCGTCTTCGAGGAGCGTGACCTTCTTCGAACGGTCCGGGTTCACGCCGCGGAGGCCGATGTTGGGGCGGAGACCGACGCCGTCCTCGCCGCGCGTGTACACGCCCGGGGCCTGCGCGAGGACCGCCTGCGGGTCGTCGTGCTTGAAGCGCGCGAGCTGCTTCTCCTTGATGACCGTCACCGAGCCGCCGGCCCGCGCCGCCTTGCTGCCGTTCACGCGCACGTCTTCCGCCGTGGGCTTCCTCGGCTCTTCGGCCTCGCGCTCGCCTTCGCTCGCCTCCACGACGGGCTCCTTCGCGTCGGCGGCGGGAACCGCCGCGGCCTCGACGGCGGGCGCCGCGACGGCCTCTTCGACCTTGGCCTCTTCGGCCTGCACCGCGCGCGCGACCACGAACGTGAGCACGGCACCGGCGCGGCTCCAGGTCGGGACGAACAGCGAACGCTTAGCGAAGTTGAACATCACTTTCATTAAGGACCTAGTGGGCCGCCACGCGGAGGTCAAGACTTCCCCGACGATGCCGCTCGTTTCCGAACGTCGGTGGCCCGAGACCCGCTAGGGGGTGGCCGCATGTGGAGCCCCGCGCGCGCCGCCCTCGCCTTTGCCCCGCTCGCCTTCGCGAGCCCGTCGTTCGCGCAGCAGCGAGCGGCGTCGGTCACGACGACGACCACGACCACGACGAGCACGACCCACACGACCGTCTCGCGCGACGGGGTCTCGAGCACGACGACCGAGGACTGCGCCGACCCGAACTCGGTCCGTTGCACGCGCACGGGAGACGTGGAGCTCGGCCCCGGCGGCGTCGCGATCTCCGAGACGACCGAGCGCGTGGTCGCCGTGAGCGAACCGCCGAGCAGCGCCACGCAGAGCGGCCTTCAGCTCTCCATGGTCGTCGGCAGCGGCGAGAACCTGAGCATCCTCGGCGGCTCGGTCGGTGGTCAGATCCGCGTGCTCTCCGGTGACACGTTCCCCGGGGGCCGCGGTGGGGGCTGGACCGGGTTCTTCCTCGAGCCCGCGCTCGCCGTGACCGTCACCTCCATCGAGACCACGTCGCCGCGCGTCTGCGTTCGCCCCTCCGTGTGCACCGGCGGCACGACGGACGCGAGCACCGTCGGCAGCATGATGCTCGCCGCGAGCGCAGGCCTTCAGTTCATGCACTTCGACGAGATGGACCCGGCCACGCGCGAGCAAGGGGGCCTCGGCCTCGCGCTCGGCGTGCAGGCCGCGGCGACGAAACCCTTCGAAGACGGCGAGACGTCGACCTCGTTAGGCCCTGTGATTTCCCTGCTCCGGCCGTCGTACAACCCCGGCACCGCGCGCCTCGAGACCGACAGCCTGAACCTCTTCATCGTGCCGAGCGACGACCTCTTCCTCATGGTCCTCGGTTACTCGGGCTCGACGAACTGAAGCGTGGCGGTGCCACGGAACCATGGTACGCCGCCGCGACCTCCCGTGAGCTTTCACCTCGACCTCCTCGGCAAGACCGTCACGCTGACCCTCGATCGCCTCGTGCCGCCGGGCGCGATGCTCACGGTCCGCGCGCCAAACGACGAAACCCCGCTTGGCAAAGCCCGCGACGTCGTGCTCCTGCCGAACGCGGAAGTGCCGGAAAATGCTGCCCCAGGCGACGAGCTCGACGTCTTCGTGACCCTCGACTCCGACGATCGACCCATCGCCACGCTTCGCGCTCCGCACGTGGAGCTCGGCGAGGTCGCGTTCCTCGAGGTCACGGACGTCACGCGAATCGGCGCCTTCGTGCACTGGGGCCCCTTGAAGGAGCTCCTGGTGCCCCACGCCGAGCAGACCCAGGGGCTCGCGGTCGGCGATCGTCACCCGATCGGGCTCTACCTCGACGAGAGCGGCCGCCTCGCAGGCACCATGCGCGTCAGCGAAATGCTCCGTGACCTCGGTGACTTCAAGGTCGACGAGTGGGTCGACGGCGAGGCGTGGCGCAAGCAAGACGGCGTTGGCGTCTTCGTGATCGTCGAGCGCGCCTTCGTGGGTCTCTTGCCGGCGCACGAGCCGCACGCGCTCAAGCGAGGCGAAGCCGGGCGCTTCCGCGTGAGCCGTGTCCACGCCGACGGGAACATCGAGCTCTCGCTCCGCGGCCATGCGCACGAGGAGGTCACGCGCGACGCCGACAAGATCCTCGCCTACGTCACGCGCGGCACCGGTCCCAAGATCGGCGATCACACGAGCCCCGAGCGCCTGCGCGAGCTCTTCGGCCTGAGCAAGAAGGCGTTCAAGCGCGCGGTCGGTCGCCTCTACAAAGACCGCTCCATCGCCATCGACGACAGCGGCAACCTCGTGCTCCCGCGCGGCTGATCGCGCGGCACTCGCGCGTCGGGCCCGCTACGCGCCGGAGGCTCCACGCCAGCGAATGCGCGACGCAAGGTTCATCGACGGGCGCTCGACGGCGACGTGCAAGAGCCACGCGAGCACGAACGTCAGCGCGGCGCCGGCAAGCACCACGGTCATGGCCCCCGCAGCGCTCGCGACGTCGACCTTGATGCCCACGTGCCAGCGCGCCTGCCCGCCCGCCGCGGGGTGAAGCAAGTAGATGCCGTACGAGACGCGACCCAGGAACTGGAGCGGCGCCCACGCGAGCCCCTCCTCGAGCTTGCCCGCGAGGCCCGCGATCGTGAGCGTCGCGGCCGTGAGCGCCCCGCATTCAGGCTCGAGGCGGAAGTACTTGCGCCCCTGGAAAAACACGAACGCCATGAGAGCGGCGTGGACCCACTTCGAGAAGTGACCCTGCGTCACCGCGTACGTGAGCGCCCCGAGCGCGAAGAGGTACCAATACGGCATGAACCAGCCGTGCAGGAAGCGCCAGTGCATGCTGGCGTCGAGGGAGCCCACGGCGGTGAGCACGAGGAGCGCGCGCACGGCGAGCGGAGGCAGGAAGCGAAGGGCCGCGAGGGCGATCACGAACGCCAAGTAGAACTGCACCTCGATCGCGAGGGTCCAGTAGATCGGCTGGATCGCCGGCATGCGCAGGAGCTCTTGCAGGTAGAGCATGTGCGCACCGATCACACGCAGCGGCGGCGGCGGCG
>CAIOHM010000535.1 GCA_903858055.1 uncultured delta proteobacterium | reverse complement strand
GCCGGTGCGCCGTGACAAGGTTGCGATCGCATGTGCGATGCTCGGCATGCTCTGCTTCTTCTCGGACGGCCTCGACGCGCGTGGGCTCCACGGTAAGGTCCTCGCGCTCGGTTCGGCGCTCGGCTACGGCCTCTTCCCGATCCTCCTCCGTCGCCTTCAGCGGCGTGGCGGCGCCGTCGGTCAAGCGGGACCCTCGCTCGTCTTGCCGCTCGCGAACGTGCTCGTCTTCCTGAGCGTCTCGGCCCGGGGGCACTTGGTCGTTCCCGCCACGAGTTCGACCTTCGCGCTCCTCGCGTTCCTCGGCGTCGTCCAACATGCGACGCCCTACATCCTCTACCGCCGAGCGATTCACGCCCTCCCAGCGTTCGAGGTCGCGCTGCTCACGTTGCTCGAGCCGCTCCTGAACCCGCTCTGGGTCTTCCTCGTTCGCGGCACCGTACCTTCGCGCGGCACGCTCCTCGGCGGCTCCGTGGTGCTCGTGACGGTCGTCGTTCACACGGTCGTGCGCGCGCGCGCGAAGAGCCAAGGCACGACCCCCTATGCGCACGAGGACGCGATCGCCGGTTCGCGTGCACGCTCGTGACGATTCCGCATGTGAACGAGCCTGCGTTCCCCTGTTATCGTAGACGCATGCGCGCCCTCGCCTCGCCGCCGCCCGCCCTCCTCCGCTCCGCGCATGAGCCCGTGCTCGGCTCCTTCGACGGGGCTCTGCCGCCCATCGACTGGACGCCGCTCAAGCAGGACGGCACCCTCAAGGGCCTTCGCGAGAAGCATTGGATCTACCTCACGCTCGCCTCCGAGGCGGTGCACGTCGCCGTCGCGGTCGTGGACCTCGCGTACGCGACGAAGGTCTTTGCGTTCGTCTTCGAGAAAGCCAGCCGCCGCGTCGTCGCCCGCGAGTCCCTCCTTGCGCCCCCCAGGACGAGCACGCTCGCGGCTCACCTCGACGCAAAACACCTCGTCGACTTTCGACTCGTCGGCTCGCACGTGAAGATCGAACGCGAGGGCTCGAAGGTGCAGGTCCGCGTGCACCTCGGGTCGATCCGCATCGACGCCGAGCTCGACGATGCGAGCGCACCGCCCTCCATCGGCGCCGTCGTCGACCTGGGCGAGAAGCGCTTTCATGCAACCGAGAAGCGCACGCTCGTGGGCTGGCGCGGCGGCGTCTCCGCAGGCGACGAGCGCTGGTCGGTCCGCGACGGCGTCGCTGGCTTCGATTTCTCTCGAGGATTCCCTTACCGAGCGACGAACTGGCATTGGGGCTTTTTCCTCGGCGAGACGACCGCAGGCGAGCCCGTCGCGATGAACCTCGTCGAGGGCTTCGTCGGGGAGGCCGAGTGCGCGTTGTGGTTTCGCGGCAACGTGTACGGCGTCGGCGAGGGCCGCTTTCATTTCGACGCCCGGCGACCGTACGCGAAGTGGACCGTGCGCTCGATCGACGGAGCGGTCGACCTCGAGCTGACCCCGTGCGACGTCCACGAGGAGTTCATGGAGCTCGGGATCATCGGCGCGCGCTACCGTCAGCCGATCGGGCTGTTCTCCGGCACGCTCGCGATCGACGACGAGGTCGTGCACATCGACAAAGTCGTCGGCGTCGTCGAAGATCAGCGCGTGCGCTGGTAGCCCCGGCGGCGAAGCTCGAGCCTCCTCTTCGCCGCTCGCGTCGCGACCGCGCGCGCGCATGTGGCATCGGAGCAAGGGCCATGCGCCGCTTCCCGCAACATGCCCTCATTTGGACCGCCGAGAAGGTCGCCAAAGAGCGCGCCGGTGAGCCCCAGACGCACCATTACCGTCTCCCGCCCGACCACCTCGAGAGCCTCGAGACGAACGCGATGAGCTGGCGTGGCAAGACCAACGAGGGCACGCCGGTGGTCTTCACCGTGTGGCGCAACACAGGGCGTTTTGCAGTCTTCTTCGAGGGCGCGCAGAAGAGCCTCTGGGGTGTGGTGCGCGACGACGGCCAGCTCTTCATCGAGAGCATCGGGGCCTGCGTCGACCACAATGCAAACCGGAACCCAGCGAAGGGCTCCTGAGCTAAGCCGCTTGGTCGTGAGCGACCAAGAACTCGGAACGCGCGGTCGAGCCACGTGCGCACGCTGCCTCCGCCCCGCGGTGGTCTGTTACTGCGCGCACCTGGTCTCGATCCCGGCCCAGACGCGCGTGGTGTTGCTGCAACACCCACGCGAGGAGGGCCGTCCCATCGGCACCGCGCACATGGCGAGCCTTTGCCTGCCGAGCGCCTCGGTCCACGTGGGCACGCACTTCGACGACGCGCCGATCCTCGAGGAAATTCTCGACAATTCGAGTCGCCCAGCGTACCTCCTCTACCCCGGCGAGGACGCGCGCGACATCGTGCGCGAGCCGCTGCGCGAGCCCATCACGCTCGTGGTCGTCGACGGCACGTGGGCTCAGGCGAAGAAGCTCGTGAAGACCAACGCGCGCCTCGCTGCGATGCCGCGGGTCTCCTTCGTGCCGCCCTCGCCGAGCGAGTACCGCATTCGCCGTGAGCCGAAGGAGACCTACCTCTCGACGCTCGAGTCCCTCGTGCTCGTCCTCGGTGCGCTCGAGGGCGACAGCGCGAAGTTCGCGCCGATGATGGCCCCCTTCCGCGCGATGATCGACAAGCAGCTCGCGTGCGAGCGCGAGCTCCAGGGCGCACGCATGCGGCGCAAGCGCAACGCGCGGCGGGCTCGCCGAACGCTCTTGCCCGAGCTTCTCCTCGACTCGACTCGTACGCACGTGTGCGTGAGCGGAGAAGCAAACGCGTGGCCGTACGGTGCGCGCGAACGCACGGACGCCGACTACCGCGACGAGGTGATCGTGTGGGTCGCCGAGCGCCTCGAGACCGGCGAGCGCTTTGCCTGGATGGCACCGCCGCGCTACCCGCTCTCGCCCGGCGCGCCGCTCCACGCCGAGGTCCCCGCAGAACGCTTGCAGACCGCACCCGCTCGCGAGGCGATGAAGGAGGCTTGGGCACGCTTCCTTCGGCCCAGCGACGTCGTGTGCTCGTGGGGCCATCACGCGCCCGGCTTGCTGCTCGCCGAGGGCTTCGCGCTCCCGGAGGCCCGCGTCGACGTTCGCTCCGCGGCCCGCCTCGCCGCGCGCGGAAAAGTCGGCACGATCGAAGAGCACGGCGGGTTGCTGGGCATCGATGCCGCGCCGAAGATCACGGAGTTTGGGCGCGCGGCCCGCCGTCTCGCGCTCCTCGTGGGGATCACCCTCAAGCTTCGCGCGGCTGCGTCGACGACCCCGTAGCGACGAGCGGCGGCGTCGCTACGTCCCCTCGCCCTCACCCTCGCCTCGACGAAAGCGCGCGTGCACCGGCAGCTCGGTCACGGTGGCGCGGCTCTTCCCGCGGTAAATGGTCTCCGCGAGCCAGGCCTCTTCGGCCTCGAGATCGCGCCGCGGGATTGTCCGTTGCCACACGCGAGCTGGCGCGTTCCATTGGTAGCGCCGAGCCTTCAGCAGGTCTTTGGTCTCGATGGCGCTGCCGACGGCACGCACGAGCACCGAGGGCTCGCGCATGCGGGCGAGGAGCTCGTGGAGGTAGGGCACGCCGGTCGTGGCGTCGTCGAAGGTCAAGAGGTGCAAGAGCGCCGTAGCGTCGGCGACCGCGCGGTGGTTGCCAATGAAGAAGCCGTGAAACACCGAGAGAACCTCGAGCTTGGCCGCGGGCATTCCCTTCGCTTCCCAGTCGACCTGCTGAAGCGAACAGCCCCAGATCGGGCGCCGTTCACGCACGTCGACGTCGAGGAACGCCTCGACGAAGGGCCGGTCGAAGCCTGCGTTGTGGGCGATCACGATGGCTGCGCGCTGCAGGAGCGCCAGCGCCGCGCTGCGGTCGATGTGCTTGCCGCGCAGGTCTTCGTCGGTGAGGCCCGTGAGCTTGACGATCTCGGGCGTGAGCGGCTCTCCCGGGTCTTCGAGCCCGTGAAAAGGCTCTTCGTACGCCACGACGCGGGCCGTGCGGCGGTCGTAAAGGAACGGCACCATCGCGATCTCGATGATGGTGTCGCGGAACGGGTCGAGACCCGTCGTTTCGCAGTCGATCGCGAGCCCGAGGCTCAGGTGCTCTTCGTTTTCCCGGAGCCATTCCGCGTCGGCGAACGACGGAGCCGGCGGAGGAAACGCAAGACGACGTACGGTCACCTCGTTCGTGGACGACGAGACTCCGAGCCCCTGGTAGAACATGCCGCGAGCGTAGCAGGACTCGCCCCGCGCTACGTGC
>CAIOHM010000534.1 GCA_903858055.1 uncultured delta proteobacterium | reverse complement strand
TGCGTGCGACATCGACGCGCCCGTCGAGGGCGCGACGCCAAGGCTTCAGTCGAACGGCCACGTGCGCATCGAGAGGCTTCTTGTCGGCGGCCACAGCGAGCCCCGTGACGTCTCCGCGGAAGTCGATGCGCGTGTCGAGACCGCGCAGGTCCACGAAGAGACGGCCGCCCACCGACCCGCCGAAGGCCGCAAGCTCGAGGCGCTCGAGGGCGAGGGTGTTGCGCTCGACGCGAACGCTCGCGCCGAGCGGGCCGAAGGTCTGCTCTCCCACGGCGAGCTGCTTCACGCGGACGAACGACGCTCCGGCGACGAGCGGCTGCTGGTCCTCGAAGCGCTCGCGCGAGAAGGCGTTCGCTGCGATCGGTACGAGGCGAATCCGGTCGCCGTCGATGCGAATTTCCTCGTCGACGGGCACGCGACCGTCGACGCCCTCCACGCGGCCCGCGCCCCAATCGACCGAGACGTTGCGGAGCTCCACGGTCCCATCGACACGCACGAGCGACCGATCACCGGCGGCAATGACGAGCGGCGCACGCACCTGCCCCTTGGCGCCGACGCCCTCGACCGACGCGGTCAACGCCGCGAGGTCCGCCGTGAGCACGCCTCTCAAGTACGCAGACTCGCGCCCCACGACGACGACGTCGCCCACCCCCACGGGCGCCGTACGCGGGCGCAAGTCGACGGACCCCGATGCCTCGAACGAGGTCCCGAGCCCGCTCGAGGAGGCTTCGAGGCGCGTGATGCCGATCGCCTCCGAGCGGCTCCCTTGCGCATCGACGGCGAAGACCACCTTGCCAAGGGAAACGCGCTGCTTGCCGCGCGCGAGCGCGTCGGCAACGGTCACACGCGCGTGCGCCTCGATCTTCTCGCCGTCGGGCGAGGAGACATCGAGGGCCGCGTCGAGCCCCGCGAGGTGACCTCCGCCCGCGACGCTCTCGGCGTCGAGACCGTCGCCGCTCAGCGTTGCACGGACGGCCAGCGCGCGTCCGGTCTTTGCGAAGGACCCGTCGAGCGCCAAGCGGTCGATGCCGAGACGCGCCCCCTTGTCCCCGTGCAGGCGCAGCCCTTCGATGCTGCCACGCAGCTCGGCCTGGCCCGTCGAGTTCGTGAACGCCGCCGGCGCGAGCGCGAGGCCCGCATCGTCCCAGCGATCGATGATCCCCAGCGTATTTCCGTTCGCGGAGAACGTCACGTTCGCGAGCGCGTCGAGCCCCTGCCCCCCCGCGTTCCGAAGCGGCGCCGGCAGCTGGTCGAGCTTTGCGGCGCGCGCCTCGAGCGAGAACGCGAGCCGCCTCTCGCGCGCGACGAAGCTCGCGTCGCCCGCGACGTGAAGGTCGGGCAGCGCGCGGCCCACGACATCCAAGGCGACCGATCCGCTGTGCGGCCCTCGACGCGCACCGCGCAGCGCAAAGGTCGCGCTCCGCGTTGTTCCGTCGCCCGCGAGCTCGACCCCCGCGAGCGCCCCGTCGAGGGCGAGCGCCGAAGCAGGGCGCGTCGTCGGCCAGCGGAGCTGCACGGTCTGGAGTTTCGCACCGACGGGCGCGTTGCAGAGCTCGAGGTTCGCGAGCGACACCTCCCCGGCGGGCAGCTCCAGGGCCGATGCGAACCCCTGCGCTGCGACGTGCACGCCCGCGCGTGCGAGGCTCTTCGGGCAGAGCGTGGTGCCGCGCGCGGGAACGAATGCCGCGAGCGGCGTGAGGGACGGCACGTCGACCGTGAGCTTCACGTCGGCACCGCTGCCGCGAGGAGTCGCGTCGACGTCGATCGTGGCCCCCAGCGCCTCAGCGTGACCATGCACGCGCGGGATCGACGGTTTCGCCGCGACGAGGTCGATCGCCGACGCGGGCTCGAGCGAGAACGCGATCGGCGATCGCGCGGTTTTTCCCTCGACTCCGGCAACTTCGAGCGACGCCGCGTGACCGCTCAGCGCGACCTTCGTCGCGACCGACGTCCCCTCGCTCGCGAGGCGCACGTCGAGGGTCTCGACCTTCGCGCCCGACGCGGCAAGCGACGCGATCCGCAGCGTGGTCACGCTCGTCGTCTCGAAGGGCTCCTTCGTGCCCCAGGCGACCTTCGCGGGACCGGTCGCCTCGAGGCGCACGCCTTCCACGCGCACGTCCTCGCGCGCCGCGGCCTTGACCGTCGCCTTCAGCGAAGGGCGCTCGATCTGCGCACCGACCAAGCGCCCCGTGACCTCGGCGTCGACACCCGTGAGCGTATCCGAGCCGTTTCCGGCGCTTTCGAGCGCAAAGCGCCCCACGAGGTCGATCGGCGGGAGCCCCTTGACCTTCCCCGCCCCCGCTGCGACCGCTGCGGGCTTCGCTGCGAGCGAGAGGGTGCCCTTCACCGCGCGCACGTGGCCAGGCGCCTCGAGGCGATCGAGCGACAGCGCGAGGTGGCCGCTCGGTACGCCCGCTTCGGAGAACGCGAGGCCGCCGCTCGCGTCGAGGCCACGCAGCAGGAGCGGCTCGTCGCCCATGCGCACGTCGAGCGCGCGCACACCGCCTCGCAGCGCGACGACGCTGTCCGTTCCGAGCGACACGCCCGGGCCGAAACGCAGGTTTTTTGCTTCGAACACCAGGGGCGTCGCCTCGCTCATGACGACGCGCGATGCCACGCTCGAGGCGAGGAGCTCGGGTACGCGCGCAGCATGCACACGAAGGCTCGCCGCGGGAACGAACGAGACGCTGCCCTGCGCGGTGTCCCGGTGGACCGCGTCGGCGTCGATCTCCACGAGGCCATCCGCGAGCGCGACGGCGATGGTGTCCGCGTGGACCTCGCCCGCCGCTTCGTTCGCCACCGCGTGAAGCTTCGCGCTCAGGAGCTTCGACTTCGCGGGTGCGCGAGGCTCGAAATCTTGCGCTTCGAGGTCGACCGCGAGCGAGGACTCCACGACCCCGCCTGGCCTCACCGCGAGCTCGAACGACGTGGAAAACGAGGCACGTCGCGGATCACGATCGTCGATCGTTCGCGTCACCGTCGTGCGGAGCGGCGACGTGGACTCCCCCACATGCAACACGAACGTGCCGTCGCGAAGCGACGCGCGCGCCGCGAGCGGCGTCACCGTCGTTCGGGTGATCTTCCCCGTCGTGAGGCTGCGCTGCTCGCTGGTCACCGTGACCCCGCTCACCTCGAGGGTGCCCACCGACACCGGCGCTCGACCCACGGCGACGAGCGCCTGCGCGACCGCCGGGGGCTCTTGGGCCTCGTCGTCGTCGTCCTCGTCGTCGGTGCCCTTTGCCGGGTCATCGTCGTCGCGCACGTAGCGCATCGCCTCGACCGCGAGCCCCTCTACCCGCACCGAGCCAAGCGTCTTCTGGGAGGAAAAGACCAGCCTCCCGAGGGCATAGTCGATCTGCAAGAGCGGGAGCACGAGGGTCGTGACCGGCGCGTTCTTCCGCGCCTTCGTGATGCGAACTTCGAGCCCGCGCAGTTCGAGCCCGCCGAAGCCGAGGCGGCCCGAGGCGAGCGTCACGCCGACATGCTTCTCGGCGAGCACACGCTGGAGGCGCGGGTGCGCGACGACGCGCTCGAGGTGCCCTGCGAAGTGCACGGCGACGGCCGCAACGCTTACCAACGCGAGCACGAGCACCCCGCTCGCGATCGACAAGGGCCGCTTCCACGAGCCTCTGCTCGCGGTCACGGCCGGGGGCTCGAGCTCGTCGTTCATGCCTTCACCCCGCACGCCCCGCGCCGAGCACGCTCCGCGCGCGGCCGTAGGCGAAGTAGATGACGAGCCCGACCGCGAGCCAGAGGAAGAAGCGAATCCACGTCACGAGCGGCAGCCCCTGGGCGAGCCACATGCACGCGAGCACACCCGCGGGGGCGAAGATCCAGACCGCCGGCACGCGGAACGAGCGCTCGGCGTCGGGTCGCTTCACGCGCAGCACGAGCACCCCGATGCAGACGACCGCGAACGCGAAGAGCGTCCCAATGTTCGAGAGCTCGACGACCTCGCCGATGTCCATCAGCGCGGCCGGCAGCGCGACGAGAAAGCCCGTGAGCACGGTCGCGTTGGACGGCGTACCGAAGCGCGGATGCACGCGCCCGAACCAGCGCGGGAGGAGCCCGTCGTGGCTCATCGCCATCATGATGCGCGGCTGACCGAGCTGGTAGACGAGCAAGCTCGCCGTCGTGGCGATGACCGCGCCCACGGCCACGACGCCAGCGAAGCGCGTGAGTCCGTGCCGCTCGAACACGTACGAGAGCGGATCCGCCTGCCCCGCGAGCTCTTCGGTGCGCACCATACCGAGCACCACGAGCGTGACCGCCACGTAGACGACGGTGCAGATCACGAGCGAGCCGAGGATGCCGCGCGGGAGGTCACGCGCTGGGTCTTTGCACTCCTGCGCGGTCGTGCTCACGGCGTCGAAGCCGATGAACGCGAAGAAGATGATCGCCGCGCCCGCCTGCACGCCGGCGAGGCCGTTCGGCGCGAAGGGCGTGAGGTTCGCCGCGTCGACCTTGCCCGCGCCGACGACGACGACGACCGCGAGGATGACGAGCTTCAACGCGACCATCCACGCGTTCGCCTTCGCGCTCTCGCGGATGCCGACGTAGCAAAGCCAGGTCACGAGCACGGTGACGACGACGGCGAGCACGTTGCAGGTGATCGGAACCCCGCCGACGGAGGGTGCATGCGCGAGCACGTCCCAGCGCTTGAAGACCTGAGCGCCGTCGGTCTGGCCTGCGAGCGCGGACGCGTAGAGATCGAGACGCCCGCGCCCGAGCCCCTCGCCGAACTCCGTGAGGCGCAGCGCGCTGCGGGGATCGATCGCGAGCCACGAGGGAACGGAGAGGCCCACTTGGCCAAGCGCGGCGTTGGCGTAGTCGCCCCACGAGATGGCCACGGCGACGTTCGACACCGCGTACTCGAGCACGAGGTCCCAGCCGATGACCCAAGCCATGAGCTCGCCGAGCGTGGCGTACGCGTACGTGTATGCCGAGCCCGCGATGGGGATCATCGACGCCAACTCCGCGTAACAGAGCGCCGTGAAGCCGCACGCGAGCGCGGTCAGCAGGAACGAGACGACGAGCGCAGGCCCCGCGCCGAGGCGACCGTCCGCCGGGTTGCCCGCCGCCGCGGTGCCGATCGTCGAAAAGATGCCCGCGCCGATGATCGCGCCGATGCCGAAGAGCGTGAGATCGAACGCGGTGAGCGTGCGCGGCATCAGGCTCCGCTCGGCCTGACCGCGCAGCTGGTCGATGGACTTCGTGCGGAAGAGAGAACCAACCCCCATGCGGATCGCCTAGCGCCTTCCCTTGAAGCCCATCATTTGCTGCACGGCAGCCTCGCTCGCCTCCGCGACCTCGTGCGCCTCGCGCGCGCGGTCCGCGCAGTCTTCGCAAAGCTTTCGGCTCTTCCCGTCGACCTTCACGGTCACGACGGAGTCGACCTCGTCGTCGCATTCACGGCACGTGGGCATGGGCGCACCATACCCGCTCGCGCCGTCGCTTTCACTTGCGGATCGTGCGGGTGTATTCGCTCCGGCCGTCGCCGTCGACAAACTCGACGGTGAGCGCGTTCTCTTCGACGACCACGTAGACGAAGCCGATCTTGGCCGCTTGGTAATGAGTCGGGTTCGAGCCCTTGAGCTCGGTGACCTTCGCCCCGGCGCCGCTGACGATGAGCTCGGTCGACGTTCCGCACTTGCCCTGCAAGTACTGGCGGCTGTGGTCGTGCCCGCAAAGGTAAAGGTCGACCTTGCCGCAAATCGTGTCGTCGAAGAACGTCTTCACCTCACCGCCGCTCACGACGGGAACAGCGGGAATCCCCTCGTAGCGCCCCGCGTTTCCGTGCGGACCGTTCGAGAGGTACGGGTGGTGCCCGACCGCGATCTTCCATCGCGAGGTCGAGGCGGCGATCCACTGACGGACGCTCGCCTTCTGAGCGGACGCCCGGTTGAACATCGCCTCGTTCGTGTCGAGGCCGAAGAACTCGACGGGCCCTTCGACGTGATGCCAGTGGCGCGCGGGGAGCTTCCACTTCGACGACGTGCGCGCGTAGGCGAGCTGCGAATCCGGGCGCGCAAAATCGGTCCCGGCGCCGTTCGCGCCGTAGTCATGGTTGCCGAGCACCACCCAAAACGGCACGTCGAGGCCGGCGTAGGGCTGCTCGAACTTCGTGGTCCACTGCGGGTCCGTCACCGAGGTCACGCCGCTGTCGTAGAAGTTGTCGCCGAGCATCACGACGAGGTCGCAGCCCGACGCGACGCACTTCGCCTTCATCGCCGCACCGACCTTCGTCTGGTCGGTGGTCCCGGTGCCCGTGTCGCCGATCGCGATGAAGCGCAACGGCCGCGCTGGGGCGGAGGCGTCGACCGCGACGGACGCGTCGAAGGTGGTCGCTGCATCGGCCGTGACCGTGGCATCCGAGGTCCCGGGTGCAGCGCCGTCGAGCACGGGAGCCGCTGCGTCGAGCGCGTTCTCGGGCACCTCGGACGTCGTGTTGCTGCCGCCGCATGCGACGGCGAGCGCGAGGAGAGCGAAGGAGGCGGGCGTAGCGGAAGTGCGGCGCATGGCGGTCTCGAGGGGAACGGTGGTTTGCGCGTAGGGCGACTCCACGAGCGACGCAGGCAAAAACGTGCTCGGAGAGGCCACGCGAGTCTCGTCCATGCGCTCCGAAAACGCCACCGCTTCCCTCACCTTCCACCGCGGTTTCGTCGCCTTCGAGGCCGCCCGATTCGCGGCGACGTTGGCGTTGCAGGCTCAAGGCGTCGTCGTCGCGTGGCTCGTCTACGAGCGCACGCAAAGCTTCCGCGATTTGGGTCTCGTGGGGCTCGTGCAGTTCCTGCCCTCGATCCTCCTGCTCCCGGTGACGGGCAGCGCGGCCGACCGCTTCGACCGACGCGGCCTCGTGCTCGGCGCGCAGACGCTCGCGTTCGTCGTGACGCTCGGCCTCGCGGCGACCGCTCCCGGCGCGACGACAGCCTGGCCGGTGCTCGCGCTGCTCACCGTGCACGGCGTCGCGCGCGCGTTCATCGGCCCGGCGCTCCAAGCCATCCTGCCGAGCCTCGTCGACGATGCGAGCCTCGGGCGCGCCGTGGCGATCCACTCGACGGTGTGGGAGGTGGCGTCGCTCGCCGGACCTGCGGCCGGGGGTCTCGCCCTCGCGCACGTTGGCGCCGAGACCACGCTCCTCGCGTGCGCCGCGGTGCTGGTGTTGTCCATCGCCTGCTATGCGCTCCTGCCGGCGCTGCACGTCAAGGCGGACCCGTCGACGCGCGACGTCTTCGCGGGGCTCCGCTTCGTGCGCGCCCACCCCGTGATCTTCGGAGCGCTCTCGCTCGATCTCCTCGCGGTGCTCTTCGGCGGCGTCGTCGCCCTGCTCCCAGCCTTCGCGAAAGACGTGCTTCACGTGGGCCCGGAAGGCCTCGGTGTTCTCCGCGGCGCCCCGGCCATTGGCGCCATGCTGAGCGCGGTCGTGCTCACGGCTCGCCCCATTCGCCGCCATGCAGGCGCCACGATGCTCGGGGCCGTGTTCGTCTTCGGCCTCGCCACGATCGCCTTCGCGTTCGCGAAGACCCTCGCGCTGGCTTGGATCTTCTTGGCCATCGCCGGCGCGGCAGACATGGTGAGCGTGGTGGTGCGCATGGCCGTGGTACCCATGGCGACGCCCCCCGCGCTGCGCGGGCGCGTCTCGGCGGTGAACCTGGTCTTCATCGGCGCGTCGAACGAGCTCGGCGAGTTCGAGTCCGGCATGCTCGCGGCGGCGGTGGGCCTCGTGCCGGCCGCGGCCACGGGAGGCGTCGTGGCCTGCGTGGTCGTGCTCGTCTGGAGCTGGCTTTTCCCAGAGCTCCGACGCATCGAACGGGTCGAGGACGTGCGCCCGGCGACTTGACGCCCGGGCCCGCATGGAGGAAGTCCAGGGCATGATCTTCGACCACGTCGCCCAAATCGTCCCGAACATCGCCGAGGCGGTCCGCTGGTACCGCGACCACTTCGAGCACGCGGAGGTCCTGTACCAAGACGACAGCTGGGCCTTCCTCGACTGCGGCGGCACGCGCCTCGCCTTCGTCCTCAAGGACGAGCACCCCGGTCACATTGCCTGGCGCGTCTCGGAGAGCGAACTCGAGCGTTTCGCCACGAAGTACGGCAAGCCGATCAAGCCCCACCGCGACCGCACGAAGAGCTTCTACCTCGAGGCACCGGGCGGACAGCACATCGAGATCATCACGTTCCCGCCCGACGCCGACGCCCGCGTCGCGCCGCGCACGGCCTGAACGCGCGCCTCCGCGAGGGACGCGACCGACGCCTCAGCCTCGTGACGATTCACGGGCTCGAACGGGCGCCGCCCTCGCGCACAACGGGCGGAAGACGAAATGAAAAAAGCCACCGGGGAGGTGGCTTTCTTCGTTTTTGGCGGGGTGGACGGGACTCGAACCCGCGGCCTCCGGCGTGACAGGCCGGCGTTATAACCGACTTAACTACCACCCCAATTGTCACTCCCTGTTTCTTGCGATTCAGGGGGCCTTTGCAGGTTGCCTGCCTCGACCAAAACTTCGTAGGCGGGACAGGTTTCGAACCTGCGACATCCGGCTTGTAAGGCCAGCGCTCTACCGCTGAGCTACCCGCCCAACTGAGAGGACCGCTTCGTACAACGGGCCCTGCTCGGTTGCAACAGAAAAACGTTACCGGTGCGCCACTTTCGTACCGCACCGGCCCCGAATCAACCGCCCTTGCCGACGGCGAGCGCCATGTCGAGCACGGTGCCCGGCGTGAGGCCGAGGAGAATCGCGAAGAAGGCGCAGACGACGATCGCCGTCGCCACCTCACCGCTGAACATGGGCTTCGCGATCGGCGCGCCGACCGCAGGCTCACGCATATAGAGAAATACGAGAACCTTGAGGTAGTAATACGCGCCGATGACGCTGTTCACGAACGCGAGGATCGTGAGCCCCGTGAGGCCCGCGTCCATCGCGGCCTTGAAGACGAACCACTTGCCGAAAAAGCCTGCCATGGGAGGCATGCCGGCGAGCGAGAGCGTGAAGAACGCGAGCGGGAGCGCGACCGCCGGGTTGCGGCGACCCAGGCCCGCGAGGTCTTCGTACGAGACGACCTCTGCCCCGCGGCTGCCGCAGAGGACGAGGGCCGCGAAGGCGCCGATGGTGGAGACCGTGTAGGTCGCGAGGTAGAAGAGCACCGCCGAGGTCGCCTGCTCGGGCGCACGGATGGTGGCGACGACGCCGACGAGCAGGTAGCCCGCGTGCGCGACCGACGAGTACGCGAGCATGCGCTTCACGCTCTCCTGACGGCCCGCGACGAGGTTCGCCACGGTCATGGTGAGCACCGCGAGGAGCGCGAGCACCGGCGGCCAACCCGTGGCCCAGGATGCGGAACGCTCGTCGCCGAAGCAGGTCAGGAGGATGCGGAGCATCATCGCGAAGGCGCCCGCCTTGACCGAAGCGGCCATGAAGGCGGTCGCCGGCGTGGGCGCGCCTTCGTAAGCGTCGGGGGTCCACATGTGGAACGGAACGGCGCTCACCTTGAAGACGAGGCCCGCGAGGATGAGCACGAGGGCGACCACGACACCCGGCGAACGGAGCGCGTCGCCGACGGCTAGCCCGTCGCGGATGCCCACGAGATCCGTGTGTCCCGTTGCCCCGTAGAGCAGCGCGAAGCCGAAGAGCATGAGCGCGGCGGCGAAGCTCCCGAGGAGGAAGTACTTCAGCGCGCCTTCGATGGACTTCGGGTTGCCGCGACGGAAGCCCGCGAGCGCGTACGCACCGAGCGACATGGTCTCGAGCCCGATGAAGAGCATGAGGACGTCACCGGCGGCGACGAGCATGATGGCGCCGAGCGTGGCGAAGCTGAGGATCGCGTAGAACTCCCCGCGCTCGAGGCCGTGCTCGCGCAGGTAGCCACCGGCGACGAGGGCCGTAAGCGCGCCACCGAGAGCGAGCAGCATCTCGAAGAAGAGCGTGAACTTGTCGAAGACGAGCCAAGGCGCGAACACCGACGCATCGCCGAGGTTCGCCGGACCTGCGATCCACCCGGCGCCGGCGAAGGCCGCCGCCGCCAAGAGGACGATCGCGGTGCCAATCGAGAGGCCCGCCTTCGCCTCGGTCACGACCTCGGCCAGCATCAGCGCGAGCGCGCCGAAGCCGATCACGAGCATGGGCATGAGGGCAAGGAGCGAGGGCATCATCACTTGGTCTCCGCGACAACGGGGGCCGCGGGAGCTTCCGGGCGGCGGTTCAAGAGCTTGGGCACACCGCGGTGGAACTCCGGCGGAGGGCTTGCGTCGAGGCGCTCGTTGACGTCGCGGATGATGCGCGTCGTGGCCCCCGAGATGGACTGGAGGAAGAGGTTCGGCGCGAGACCGAGGATGAAGATGAACGCGACGAGCGGCGCGATGCCGATGATCTCGCGGCTGTTCATGTCGGGCAGCCCCTCGTTCTCCTTCTTCGTCACGGGCCCGAAGAAGACCTTCTGGACCGCCGTGAGCATGTAGAGTGCACCGAGCACGACACCGAGCGCGGCGCCGACTGCCTGGATGCCAGCGAAGTGACCGAGGCGGAGGCTCGCTGCGGTGCCGGTGATGACCATGAACTCGCCGATGAAGCCGTTCGTGCCCGGGAGCCCGACGCTGGCCATCGTCGCGATGATGAACATCACCGTGTAGATGGGCATTTGGCTCGCGATGCCGCCGAAGTCGGCGAGCTGGCGCGTGTGGCGACGGTCGTAGAGGACGCCGACGAGGAGGAAGAGCGCGCCGGTCGACATGCCGTGGTTCACCATTTGGAGAACCGCGCCTTCGACGCCTGCCTGGGTCATCGAGAAGATGCCGAGCATGACGTAACCGAGGTGGGCGACCGACGAGTAGGCCACGAGGCGCTTGAGGTCCGTCTGCTGCCACTCGCAGAGCGCGGCGTAGAGGATGCCGCCGCACACGGCGACGGCCGCGAGGTTGATGCCCCACTCGATCGATGCCTCGGGAAAGAGGCCAAGGCAGAAGCGCAGGTAGCCGTAGGTACCGAGCTTGAGCATGACCGCTGCAAGGAGCATCGAGCCCGCCGTGGGCGCCTCGGTGTGAGCGTCGGGCAGCCAGGTGTGCACCGGCCACATCGGAACCTTGATGAGGAACGAGAGCGCAAACGCCGCCCAGAGCCACACCTGCGTGCTGCGCGGGAGCACGAGGCGCTGAAGGTCGAAGTAGTCGAACGACGGAGCGCCGGCGACCTTCCCGTAGGCGTACGCGAGGTAGAGGATCGCGGCCAGCATGAGGACCGACCCGAACATCGTGTAGAGGAAGAACTTCACGGCCGCCTTGACGCGATCCGAGCCGCCCCAGACGCCGATCATGACGTACATGGGGATGAGCATGAGCTCCCAGAACACGTAGAACAGGAAGAGGTCGAGCGCGACGAACGCGCCGATCATGCCCGCCTCGAGGAGCAGCAGCGAGAAGACCCAGTCCTTCAGGCGCGTATGGATCGAGCCGAAGGAGACGAAGGTCGCGAGCGGCACCGAGAAGGTCGTGAGCAGCACGAGCCAGTAGCTCACGCCGTCGAGGGCCACGTGGTAGCGGATGCCGAACTGCGGGATCCACGCGAGGTTCTGATCGAAGTGGTAGCCCGAGCCCATAGCCACGCCGAGGAGCGGGAGGCTCGCGGCGAAGGTGAGCACCATGATGCCGAGGGTCAGGTTCTTCAGGAGGCCGTGCGCTTGGCGCGGCATGAAGAGCATGAAGATCGCGCCGCCGAGCGGGAGGCCGATGAGCCACGAGAGCTGCGTGGGCGACTCGACGACGGGCTCACCTCCCGTGAGGCTCACCGCCGTGGGCCACATCTTCACGACGAAGAGCGCGCAGAGGGCGGCGATGGCGCCGACGCTGATGCGCGTGGTCTTGTCGTAGGCGTGCACCGCCGCGAAGCCGAAGAGGCCCGCGATACCTGCAGGAACCCAGGCCGGGTCCGTGTACGCGCCAAGGGCAGCGATGACGGCGACCGCGAGGGCGGTGAAGAGGATGTCCGGAAGGCCGATGTCGAAGGCGCCGGGGCGCTCGGTGGCCTGCACTTCGGAGTGGGCGCTCATGGTGAGGTCCTCTCGTTCTTTCGTTCAGCGAAGACCGACGACGGTCGCGCCCTTCTTGGCTTCGGTGCCCACCGTGACCGAGGTCGTACCGGTGAGTCCGAAGACGTTCTTGACTTCGAGGCGGACCTGCTTGGTCTTGCCCTGCTCGACGCTCACGGCGAGGACGCGCTGATCGCCGAAGCGGTCGCTGTCGAACTTGCCGTCGCCGTCCGCGTCCCAGCGGTACGCGTAGCCGATGCCAGGAGCCGCTTGCACGGTGTACGTGCCGCTCAGCTCGTTGACTGCCACGTCCGCGTGGGGCGCGATGAAGAACCAGCCGAAGCCGGCGATGCCGAGCACCATGGCGGCGCCCTGCACGTGGAAGAGCCCGGTGTGCATCGCACGGAGCACGAAGCCACCCGCCGCAACGGTCGCCGCCGTGGCCCGCGCGAGGAGTCCGTCGACGATGCCTTGATCGACCGCGGCGCAGGTCTCGGCGGTCGCTTCGGTGACGCCGAGCACGGTCGCGCCGTAGAACTCGTCGACGCGCCACTTGTCGAGCAGGAGCTGGTGGAGCGCCTTGTTGCTCTCGGCGATCTTCTTCGCGGGCTCGCCCTTCTGTGCAATGTACATCCAGTAGGCGATCGCCGAACCGACCGCGAAGGCCGCGATGCCGCCGCCCGCGAGGGGCCACATGAGGTGGTGCGCGTGCTCTTCGCCGCCCACGACCTCGACGCCGAGCTTCACCGAGCGCTCGAACACGGGCTCGAGCCACTCGCCGAGCGGTTCGAAGTGGAAGGGCGCGGCGTTGAGCCAACCGCCGAAGAGCGCGCCGAACGCGAGCACCACGAGCGGCAGGGTCATCTGCCAGGGCGATTCGTGCGGCGCCGGAGCCGGGCCGTGATGGCCGTGGTCGTCATGACCGTGACCATGGTCGTCGTGGCCGTGCGCGTGGTCGTGCTTGGCCTCCCCGATCTCCCAGCCCTTGAACTCACCGAAGAAGGTGAGGAAGAGCGCGCGGCACATGTAGAACGCGGTCATCGTCGCCGCGATCACGCCGATCACGTAGAGCGTGGGGCCGATCCACGTCGGCTGCTTCCACACGCCGAGGCCGCGCTGCGCGAGCTTCTCCGCGAACGGGTGGACGGCGGGACTCGTGAACGCCTTGAACAGGATTTCGTCCTTCGAGAAGAAGCCGCTCGTGAGGGGCGTGCCGATGATGGCGAGCGTGCTCACGGCGAAGGTCGCGAAGGTGACGGGCATGTACTTCTTGAGCCCGCCCATGTTGCGCATGTCTTGGCTCGCCACGTCGTCGTGGATGTGCGCGTGCATCGAGTGGATGACGCTGCCGGCGCCGAGGAAGAGGCAGGCCTTGAAGAACGCGTGCGTGAAGACGTGGAAGAAGCCCGCGGTGAACGCGCCGACACCCACGCCGAGGAACATGAAGCCGAGCTGGCTCACCGTGGAGTACGCGAGCACCTTCTTCACGTCGTTCTGGACGAGCGCGATGGTGGCCGCGAAGAGCGCCGTGAGCGCACCGACCACCGCGATCACGGTCATCGCGAAGGGCGAGAGCACGAACACGAAGTTCAGGCGGCAGATGAGGTACACGCCCGCGGTGACCATGGTCGCCGCGTGGATGAGCGCCGAGACCGGCGTGGGCCCGGCCATCGCGTCGGGGAGCCACACATAGAGCGGCAGCTGCGCGGACTTACCGGTGCAGCCGAGGAACAAGGCCAGCGAAGCCGCGGTGGCCGCAGAGATCGTGAGCGGGTGCGCGGGCTGCAGGAACGACCAGAAGCCTTGGTAGACCCCGCCACCGACCGGCCAGAGGTGCACGCGCGCGGCCGCAGACGGGGCGAGCAGCTGCTGCGCATTGCGCGCGATGCCGTCCCAGTCGAGCGCGCCCGTGTACTGGGCGATGAGGAACATGCCGATGATGAGGCCGAAGTCACCGATGCGGTTCGCGATGAAGGCCTTGCGACCTGCAGCCGCGTTCTCGAGCTTGCCGAACCAGAACCCGATGAGCAGGTAGCTGCACAGGCCGACACCTTCCCAACCGATGAAGAGCACGACGAGGTTGTCGCCGAGCACCAGGATGAGCATCGAGGTGACGAAGAGGTTCAGGTACGCGAAGAAGCGCGAGAACGACGCGTCGTCCGCCATGTACGACGAGCTGTAGAGGTGGATCAGGAAGCCGATGCCCGTGATGACGAGCATCATGATCCCGCTCAGCTGGTCGACGCTGAAACGCAGGTCGATCGGGATGTTGTGCGCGCTGCGGCCACCCGCCGTGTGGAACCACTCCCACGCGGTCCAGGCGAGGCGCACGTGCGAGCCGTGGCCGGCCTCGTGGGCGACCTCGCGCAGGTGAAGGAAGGTGACGAGCGCGGCAGAGAACGCGAGACCCATCACCGTGAGCGCCATCGCCGTGACCGCTTGACGGCCAAGGCGACGACCCCAAATGCCATTGACGATGGCACCGAGGAGCGGGAGCGCGATGATGAGGCCGAGCAGGCCGAAGCGGTCGTTCGGGAACAGACTGGCGAGAAGATGCATGCTTCTGGTGTTCCGAGGGGAGCGAAAGAGGCCCGCAAGACGGGCCCCGGGAACTCACGTGGTGAGCATCAGTGGCGAAGGAGGTTGGCGTCGTCGATGCGCACGGTCTTCTTCAGACGGTAGAACGCGAGGATGAGGGCGAGACCGATCGAGAGCTCGGCCGCCTCCGCCGCGATGAGGAAGAACGAGAGCATTTGGCCGGTGTGCGCCTCGGGGCGCATGCGGTTGAACGCCACGAGCGCGAGGTTCACCGCGTTCAGCATGATCTCGATGCCGAGCAGCATGAGCACGATGTTGCGGCGCACGAGGAAGCCGATGGCGCCGATGACGAAGAGAACGGCGCTGAGCGCGATGTAGTGCTCGACGGGGATCATGCCGATTCTCCAGACTTTTGCGGGGCGTCGTTGACCTTGGTCTCGGTCGTGCGGCTGCCCTTGCTCACGGCGATCGCGCCGACGACGGCGACCATGAGGAGCGCGCTCGAGAGCTCGAAGGGCAGGAGCGTTTGCGTGAACATCAGGCGACCGATTTCACCGACCGACCCGAAGCCCGCGGGCACCGCCGGGAAGGCGACGCCGGTCGCAGGCACCGTGCGCGCGGTGAGGATCATGGCCGCGAGGCCCGCGGCGCCGAAGCCGGTGCCTGCCAGCACGCGGGCCCCGAGCGACCCTTCGGCCAAGCCCTCGAGCGGCGCATGGCCGAGGAGCATGATGACGAAGAGGAAGAGCACGCCGATGGCTCCCGCGTAGACGGCGAGCTGAATCGCCGCCAGGAACTGGGCGTCGAGGGCCAGGAACAGCCCCGCGATGGCGAGCACCATCACGAGGAGGCCCATGGCAGCGCGCACGGGGCTCTTCGCTGCGACGGTGGCGAGCGCCCCGAAGAGCGCCAACGCCGCGCAGAAGTAGAAATAGACTTGGCCGATGGTCATCGCGGTTGCCTTATGCCGTCTCGCTTAGGCCACGGTCAAGCGTGCATCGGCGCGCGTTCGCTCGCCGCGCACGTACTGCTCGAAGACCGGGCGGAACTTTCGAATGAAGCCCAGCGCGGGCATCGCGGTGCCTTCGCCGAAGGCGCAGATGGTGTTGCCCATCATGTTCGACGCGATGTCCGAGAGGTTGTCGACGTCGGTGATCGTGCCGCGCCCGTCGAGGATGCGCTCGACCGTGCGGAGCAGCCAGGCGCCGCCCTCGCGGCAGGGGGTGCACTGACCGCAGCTCTCGTGGCGGTAGAACTGCATGAGGTTGTGCATGGCGAGCACCGGGCAGGTGCCTTCCGCGAGCACGGTCACGCAGCAGGTGCCGAGCATCGTGCCCATGTTGCGGGCCGTGTCCACGCCGAGCGGCACGTCGAAGACGCTCTTGCCGTGCCACGGGTGCATGGGGCTCGACGGATCCGGCGCGTTCACGGTCTCGCTCGGCAGGAGCACGGGGGTGCTCGAGCCACCGGGGATGACGCACATGACCTTGCGGTCGCCCTGCACGCCACCGCCGATCTCGTAGATGAGCTCGTTGATTGTCGGGCCGCATGCGAGCTCCACGACCGCGGGCTTCTTCACGTGGCCGTTGATGCCGTAAAGGCGAACGCCGCCGTCGTTGAGCGAGTGCAGCGCCGACAGCTTGGAGAACGCCTCGCCGCCGACTTCCATGACGGTCGGAACGACGGCGATGGTCTCGAGGTTGTTCACGGTCGTGGGGCAGCCGAACGCGCCGACCTGCGCCGGGAACGGGGGCTTCAAGCGAGGCTCACCGCGCTTGCCCTCGAGGCTGTTCAGCAGCGCGGTCTCTTCGCCGCAGATGTACGCGCCAGCGCCCGTGTGGACGTAGACCTCGACGGCGTAATCCGTGCCGAAGGGGTTCTTGCCGAGGTAGCCCTTCTTGCGAGCCTCTTCGATCGCGCCCCAGAGGCGCGCCTTCGAGAGGTGGAGCTCGTCGCGGACGTAAATGTACGCCACATGCGCGCCGATGCCGAAGCAGCCGATGATGCAGCCTTCGACCACCGCGTGGGGGTTCAGCTCCATGATCGTGCGGTCTTTGTGCGTGCCCGGCTCGCCTTCGTCGGCGTTCAGCACGAGGTAGGAGGGCTTCGTCGGATGGGGCCTCATGAAGCTCCACTTCATGCCCATGGGGAAGCCCGCGCCGCCGCGGCCGCGCACGTTCGCCTTCTTGGCCTCGTCGACGACCTGCTCGCGCGTCATCGAGGTGAGCACGCGCTTCGCTTGCGCGTAGCCGCCGGTGCTCTCGTACACGCCGAGGGTCCAGCCTTCGGGCTTGCCGTAGTTCTTCGTGAGGTAGCTCGTGCGCTGAAGCATCGTTCAACCCTCCATGAGCTTCGTGAGGAGCCGGTCGACTTTTTCCGGCGTCAAGTTCTCGTGATACTCTTTATTGATCTGCATCATCGGCGCGGTGCCACAGCTCGCGAGGCACTCGGCGGTGCGCAGCGTGACCTTGCCGTTCGCGGTGGTCTCGCCGGCGTGGATGCCCAGCTTTTTCTCGCACTGCGCGAGCACGTCACCGGCGCCGCGGAGGGCGCAGGGAAGCGTGCGGCACACCCACACCTGGTGCTTGCCGACCGGGTGTTGGTTGAACAGCGTGTAGAACGTGACGACACCCTTGATGTGGGCCGGCGGCACGTCGAGACGCTGCGAAACCCAGGCGATCACCTCGTCGCTGATCCACCCTTCCTGATCTTGGATCAGGTGGAGCGTGGGGATGAGCGCCGCCATGCGCGTGGGGTAGCGGCTCAGGATGGCCTCGAGCTCGCGCTCGCGTTCCGGGGAGAGGCTGAAAGGCATGGACACTCGCTGGGATGGTCGAGAACCGAGCTTCGCACGGCGTACGCACGAAGCGGTTGGCGCGCGGACGCTAGAGGCCAGGCATTCACCGTGTCAAGGCGTGCCGGCGCTCGCGTGTCGATGGTGTCGCGGATGAGGTGCCGCCACGGGGGCTTACGCCGCGGCGCGGCACGAAAACGTGCGGACGCGGCCGAGCGCGCTGGGCTAACCTCTCGGCCCATGCACGAGGTCGACGCGACGCGCTCCCCTTCCCTCGTCGAGGCCGCTGCGCGCGCCGCGAACGGGGCGCCCGGGCGAGCGTTTCCCGGCGTCGGAGCCTTGCTCCTCGTGACCCTCCTTGGGCCCGTGGGGGGCGCCGCGTGGCTCGCCACCATTCGCCAGGACGCTGCGCGCTTCCTGCGCCGTGAGGTGCGGCTGTCAGCGGTCTTCGTGCCGATCCTCTCGCTGCTCACCTTCGGGCTCGTCGGTGCGCTCTGGCGCGTCTTCGTGCTGGCTCCGCTCGTCGCGGAGCTCCAGACCCGCGCGGGCCTCGCGCGGCCAAGCGTGAGCCGTGGGCGCTATGCGATGCCGTTCGCGCACGCGCTCTTCGTGCAGGAGGACCTCACGGCCGCCTGGCTCGCTGCGCGCACGTTCGCCGCGCGCTGAGCGCGCTCAACCGGGGTCGGGCATGAACTCGGGGCGGTCGACGGTGCCGCGCACGCGGAACGAATAGAAGCCGTCGAGGCGCTTCGCCGTGCGGAGGCGCGGCTCGGCGATTTCGACGATGCCCGGAACCGCCGAGTCCGGCTTGCCGAAGAGGCTCACCGTGACCTCGTTCTTCGAGCGGTAGCCATCGGCGACCTTGAAGCGGAGCGTGCACTCGAGGACGGAGTCGCCGAGGAAGTCGCTGACCTTGATGCGCCCCTCCCCTTGAAGCTCGAGATCTTTGCCGCTCGCGCCGAGCTTCGCGATCTTCAGGCTGCCGTCTTTCGCCTCGGCGTTGAAGACGAGCGTGCCCACCGTGAGCTTTGGCATCGCGAGCTGGTCGCGGAACTTCGCTTTGCCATCGCCGATCGCGAGCTCGGTGATCTCGAACTGCGCGACGCCGTTGGCCTTGGCGCCTTTGCCCTCGGGGAGCTCGAGGCGCATGCTGCCGTCGACGTAGCCCTCGACGGGCAGCCCCACCGAGGCCGCCGCGCCCTCCGACTGCTTGAGATCGATGTGCGCGAGCTTCACGAGGATCGAGCGCTCGTCTTTCGACGAGACGACGCGCCCCTCCGCCGAGCCACCGAAGACTTGCGCCACGAAGGAGACGTCGGTGGACCCAACGAGGGCCGCGGTGAGCGAAGGCTTGAGAACGAGCTCGCTGATCGCCAGCGAAGAGGGCTTGTCGGCGGGCTTTTCCCCGGGAGTGACGATCTTCACGCCGCTCGCGCGCACGCCGCCCCACGCGGGCCCGAGGGCTTCGATGGAGAGCGTCTTGGGGTGCGGGGCCTTGCGCTGCTCCTTCGCGAAGTCGAGCACCACGCGATCGCGGAGGACGCGGTACGGGAACGTCGTGAAGAGAAAACCGCCGAATGCGGCGAGGTAAAACGCCGTATAGCCCGCGTATGCGAGCTTGCCTTGGTAGCGCTCGAAGACTTCGGTGAGCTTCATCGCGAACCTTCCTTCTTCGACGCGGTCTCGCTGCCCTTGTCGCCGCTCCCGCCCTTCTCGCCCTTCTCCGCCTTGCCCTTCTCGGCCTTCGGCTGCTCGGAGCGGTCGTAGGCGGCGACACCGACCTCGACATCGTAAGCGTCGGGCTCACCGGTGCGGCGGCGGAGGTTCAAGCGGCTGACGATCACGGGTTTGCCGCTCGTGAGGATCGCCTCGAGCCAGCGGGAGATCGGGCCCATGCCCGCCTTCTTGAGATGCACGACGGTCGTGCGCTCGGTGTAGCGCTTGCCGATCGCGACCTCGGGGCGACCGACGGCGTCGGAGAGCTCGAGC
>CAIOHM010000533.1 GCA_903858055.1 uncultured delta proteobacterium | reverse complement strand
TCCATTCGGTGACGTAACGGTCAGCGGCTCGGTTCCACGGCGTTGCCATGGCGATCATTTCTAGACGCGATGCGGCGTAGGCTCAAGGACGAGCCATCGACGAGCCGACATTTCGCGGAAACGCAGGCGCAACGGCGCCCGTCCCGCGCGCGTCAACGACCGGCGTTACCGGCACACGGGAACGCTGCGGAGCGAGGTCCGGTCGGGCTGGAACGTACCGGCGTCGCCGGTGCGGACGCTCACGTCGTCGAACCACTCGCTCACGTTGAACGCACGACCGCCGAGGTAGGGCACGCAGTTGTAGCGGCGGTAGGTCTTGTCTCCCCAGACTTGCCCGCTCGGCTGCACGCCGGGCTCGCCGAAGTGATCGACGCGGAGGTCGCGATCGTAGTCGACGCGGCCGTTCTGGTTCACGTCGAAGTAGAGCCCGACGCGGTCGTCGCCATTGAAGTTGACGACGTCCGTGTTCTTCACGTCGCACTGGGAGTCGGGGTTCGCGGTGCCGTTGCACAGAACGAAGGTCCCGTTCGCCGCGAGCGTGCCGCTGAGCATGACGCTCCAGTTGCACGAGGTGTACTGGTTGCTCTGCAGGCAGAGACCGTAGCGCGCGAGGTCGATGGGGCGCGATCCCGGGTTCCAAAGCACGATGGCCTTGAACCATGCAGCTTCCACGTATTTCGCGATCAAGACCACGTCTTCCGTGGGGACGCCCTGCGTGCACGCCCCGTTCTGGCAGGTGAGGCCGAAGCCGCAGAACGCGCCGTTGGGCTTCGTGCCCACCGCAACGCACTGGGGAGCGCCCGCGTCGCTGCAGCGGAAGGAGCCCACCGCGCACGGGTCGAGGAGCGAGCAAGCCCCCGTGCCTCCGCCGCAGTTCGCGGGACCCGCGTCCGCCACACCTGCGTCCGCGACGGCCGCGTCCATCGCGGCATCGGGCGTCGCGGGCGGCGTCGTGGCGTCGAGGAGCGCCGAACCCGCGTCGATCTCCGCTGTGACCGAGGCGTCGGCGACCACGGCGGCGTCGACCTCGGGCGCGGCGGCGTCACGGCCCGCGGGCGGGACCACGACCTCGATGGACGAAGAGCCGCTCGAACCGCACGCGGCCGAGAGGAGAATCACGAGGCCCAGAGGGAGGGAGGTCTTCTGCGTGCGCACGACCGGAGCGTAGAACGGCCCTTCCCGCGCACGCAAAACGAATCGAGGCCCGGCGCCGCACCTTCACGCACGCCGCGGAAGCACACCGGCCCCTCGAAACACATCGAGCGACGGGCGCTCGACCCATCGCTCAACGAAACGCCGCGGAGAGGGCGGGATTCGAACCCGCGGTAGGGTTTCCCCTACGCTCGCTTAGCAAGCGAGTACCATCGGCCACTCGGTCACCTCTCCAGAGAGGGGGCGAGGCATAGCGGCCCTTCGTGCCGGATGCAACGGGGGAGTGCGACCCCGGCGGCGCTCAGCGCCAGTTCGAAGGGCGCGCCAACTGGCGAATCTTCAGGCGAAGCTCGTCGCTGATGACGCCCGGGTCGAACTGAATCGCCAAGCCCGGGAGCGCGGGGCTCGCGTCCCAGCTGCGCGACCACACGGTCACGGCGGGGTGGCTCGTCGGCTCCGGCAGGATGTCGCGGAACTCGAGCTGGATCTTCACCTTGCCCGGCGGCGGGCTCTGCATGAAGACGAAGGCCCCGGCCATGCTCACGTTGAGGGCGTTTCCGACGCGCCAGTCGCTCTCGCCTTCACAGTGGATGCGCACGCGCGCCTCGACGTTCACGCGGATGAACCGCCGCTTGTAGCGCGGGTGACGCCAGTTCGGGTCCTCGGACATCATGCCGTCGAGGGCCTGCGCGAGGGGCTCGTTGTGGCGCGGCTCGGAGCAGATGACGGACACGCTGCCGTCGGGCGCCGTGCGGCAGCGCGCCACGGGCCACGCCATCTCGAGGTTGAGGAGCGGGTTCATGACGGCCGCGCCGATGCGCACGCTCGTCATGATGTCCACGAGCACGCCGTACGGCGGGATGTCCGCCGCCTCCATGAAGAGGTCGTCGATGTTGTCGACGAAACGCACCCGGTCGCCCCACTTCTCGCAGTGAGCCTTGTAGAGGGCCTGACGTTCTTCGAGGCAGAGCACGAAGACGCGCGCAGCGTTGCGCCCATCGCTCATCCGAGCGTGCCTCCGTGTGCGTTACCGTGCCCGAGCACCATCGAGACGAGAATCGCACCGACTTCAGCGCGCGTCGACGGTCTTTCTTCCAACGCGAAAAACCCCTCTATTTGCCGTGCTTTTCAGCGCTTAGCGAAGTGACCGCCGGCGCCGCGCACGACTTTCCGGCGTTCGCGCGCTGCAGGTAGCTCCGCAGCGGCGCGAAGTACTCGAGGATCGCGCTGGCGTCCGCGCCGCGCTCGCCGAGCAGAGCCATCGCCTCTTGCCACGGCTTGGAAGCGCCGAGCGAGAGCATGGCCTTGAGCTTCTCGCCGGCAGGCTTGCTGCCCTCGAACGAGCACGTGTGAAGCGGCCCTTGGTGCCCCGCCTCGCGGCAAAGGGCCCGGTAGAATTGGAACTGATAGACGTGCGAGAGGAAGTACCGGAGGTACGGGGTGGCGCCGGGCACGTGGTACTTCGCGCCGGGATCGAACTGGTCTTCGCCGCGCTCGACCGGGGGCTCGACGCCCTGGATCTCGCGGCGCAGGGCCCACCACGCCGCGTTCATGTGCTCGGGCTTCACCTCGCCGCTGAAGACCTTCCAGCGCCACTCGTCGATGAGCAGACCGAAGGGCAAAAACGCCACGCGCTGGAGCGCCGTCTTGAGCTGCTGGTTCACCACCATTTTGTCCCCGCTCGGCACCGCGTCGAGGAGCCCGAGCTTCTTCAGGTACGAAGGGGTGATGGAGAGCGCGAGCGTGTCGCCGATGCCCTCGTGGAAGCCGTCGTTCGCGCCGCTCTGAAAGAGCATCGGGAGCGTGTGGTACTGGTGGAAGTAATAGTTGTGGCCGAGCTCGTGGTGCACGGTCACGAAGTCTTCCTCGGTGGGCTCGATGCACATCTTGATGCGCAGGTCGTCGCTCCACGTCACGTCCCATGCGCTCGCGTGGCAGACCACCTCGCGGTCGCGCGGTCGGCTCAGCATGGAGCGCTCCCAGAAGGTGGCCGGGAGCGGGTCGAAGCCGAGCGAGGTGAAGAAGGACTCGCCGTACTTCACCATCTGCACGGCGGAGGTCTTGCGATCGGCCAAGCGCTTCGAGACGTCGAGCGAGCCCGCTCCCGGGTAGGGCTCGAGCATCGGGTAGAGGTTCGTCCACTCCTGGGCCCACATGTTGCCGAGCAGGTGAGCGGGGATGCGGCCGTGCGCCCCCATCTTTTCCTTGCCGTAGCGCGCCTCGAGGCGGCCGTGCGTGTAGCAGTGGAGCTCGTCGTAGAGCGGCTTCACCTCGGCCCAGAGCCGGTGGACCTCACGCACGAGATCGCCCGCGCTCATGTCGTAGCCGCTGCGCCAAAGCTCACCCACGTCCGCGAAGCCGAGCGCGCGCGCGCCCTGGTTGGCGACCTCCGCCCACCGGGTGTAGTTTGCACGGATCGATGCGCCCGTGTCGTGCCAGCTCTTCCATGCCTCGAGCTGCACGTCGTAGTCGCGGCTCTTGGCGAGCGTGCGCGAAACCTCCTGGAGCGTGCGGCACCTGCTCGCGTTCTGCGGATCGCGCGCGTCGCAGGCCTTCGCTTTTCCATAGGCGCTCGCCATCGAGGCGCCGAGGCGAGCGAGCTCTGCGCGGGCCGCTTCGTCGTCGGGCGCGGGGACCGTCTGCGCGAGACGCAGGAGCTCTTTTTGGCGTGCGAGCTCGGGCGGCAGCGCGAGGCCGTCGAAGCGACGCGAGGCGCGGGCCGCTTCGAGCACGTAGGCGGCCGTGGCAGATTCGGCATCGGCGGCGAGCGCGTCGGTGTCGTCCGTGAGGTTCGTCTGGTTCGACCATGAGGCGCGATCGCGCGCGACCCAAAGACGGCGCAGGTCGGTGTCGACCTTCGCGAAGAACGCGCGCGCCTCCGCGAGCGAGGGCCCCGCCTCGAGCGGCGGCCCAGGGCGGGTCACGTAGGCGGGGGCACCTCCGTCGACCGAGCAGGAGGGAGCGGCCGGCTCGATGAAGCGACACGAGGCGGTCGCCGCGAGCGCGAGGACGAGAGCGGCAAAACCCGAGGCGAACGTGCGGCGCATGCGCGCTGCGTAACACGGGTCTTGGGAGCGAAAACGGCCGCCGAAACGCCGCCCGCATCTTTGTCGCCCGGCGACAACTTTCGAACCTTCCCGCAAGGAGCGCGGTACGATGACGCGCGATGAGCCCCGAATCGCCGCCGCCCTCGTACGCGGTCCTCGCCTCGCCGGCTGGGGGCTCGCCGTGGTCGGCGCTGGCGGTGCGACTCGCCTCCGTGGAAGCGCTCGACGAGGGGCTCTTGGCGATCGCCGAGGCGCTCGTCTCGCGCGCCTCGATCGACGTGGCGCATTGGTTCGTCGGCGGCCCCCACGGGCTCCGCAGCCGCCTCTGGTGCTCGCGCGATGCGAGCGAAACCACGGAGGTCTTGCGGCGCCTACGCAGCGAGTACGCGGTGCGCGGCACCCCCCCGCTCGCGCTCCTCGAGCACGGTCTCGCGAGCGAAGATCCCACGATGCGCCTCGCGGCGACCCTCGGGATCCCGTTCCGCTTGCTCCTCCCCATCGAAGGCGTCGCGAGCGAGATCGTCTTCGAGCTGTGGGCGAAGGAGCGCGAGCCCCTCGAGAGCGTCGCCAACGAGGCCCCTGCGGTCGTCGCGATCGTTCAAGCGCTCGCGCGTCGCGCCGAGCGGAGCACCGCCCTCGCCGCCGAGGCCACGCGCTTCCGTCGCCTCATGGCGGAGGCGCCGGTCCCCATTTTGCTCCTCAGCCCCGAGGGCACGGTGCTCGAGGCGAACCACTCCGCGACGACCCTCTTCGACGTCGCCCCCGGCGCTGCGCTCGCGCTCCCGCTGCTCCCCGACGACGACCGCGCCCCGGCCTCACGACCGGTGCTCCGCGGCGAGCTCGGCATCGAGAGCGACGGGCTCGAGCGCCGCGTGGAGCTGCTCGCGTGGTCCGTCGACGACGGCCTGCGCCGCATGCAAGTCGCCATCGGCCGCGACATCACCGAGCAGGTCGCGGCGAGCCGTGAGCTCCGACGCGCCATCGACGAACAGGCGCGCTACGCGCAGGAGCTCTCGCGCCGATACAGCGAGATCGCCCTCCTCAGCCAGTGGGCCGAGACCCTCGAGACCTGCGTGCACCGCCACGAGGTCCACGACGTCATGAGCCGCTTCGGCCCCATGCTCTTCGGGGGCTCGTGCGGGTCGTTCTTCCAGCCCTTCGGCAAGGGGACGAGCGTCGAGCAGGTGTCGACCTGGGGCGGCTGCGAGAGCACGTTGCGCGCATTTTCCCTGGAAGATTGCTGGGCGTTTCGTCGTGGCGTCGTCCACGAGGGCGACGCGGACGGTGGCGGCCCGCGCTGCCCGCACGTGCACCCGCACACGCGAGGCACGACGCTCTGCATCCCGCTGCTGGCCCAGGGGCAGCCACTCGGTCTCCTGCACCTCGCGTTCGCGCAAGGGGCGGCGACCTTCGATCGCGGACTGCGCCACGAGCTCGCGAAGACCGTCGGCGAACACGTCGCCCTCGCGCTCGCCAACCTCCGCCTGCGCGAGGAGCTGCGCCAGCAGTCGATCCGCGACCCGCTCACGGGGCTCCACAACCGGCGCTCCATGGAGGAGACCCTCGAACGCGAGGTGCACCGCGCACGCCGCCACGAGGGCACCGTCACCGTGCTGCTCCTCGACGTGGATCACTTCAAGCGCTTCAACGACGAGCACGGCCACGACGCGGGTGACGCGGTCTTGGTTTCCGTCGCCGATTTCCTGCAAAAACGCACGCGCGGCGAGGACCTCGCGTGCCGCTATGGCGGCGAAGAGTTCCTCCTCGTGCTCGCGGGCGCGCCCTTCGAAGCGGCGATGAAACGCGCCGAGGCGATCCGCGAAGGCATCGCCTCCATGCCGGTCAGCGTCGCCGGCCGAAACCTCGGCGGGGTCACGGTCTCCGTCGGCGTCGCGACCCTCGCGCTCCATGCGCACGAGCCCGCGGAGCTCATCACCGCCGCGGACGCCGCCCTCTACGAGGCCAAGCGCGGCGGGCGCAACCGCGTGGTCCCCGCGCGCCTCCTCCAAAATCCCTGACCGTGCGCGTCGTCGCGCTGGCGCGTGCGTGCGCGTTTACTCCCGCGTGAACGTGTGGCACTGCTGACCACGTGAACGCTCCGTCCGCTCCCTCCGGCGAAAGCAAGCGCGCGCGCAAGCGCCGCCTCAAGGCGGCAACGGTGCGGAAGCCGATCTCCGAAGACGTGTTCAACTTGCCGAACATGCTCACGTTCGGGCGCATCCTCGCGATCGTCCCGTTCTGCATGTACCTCGCTCAAGACACGCGCCGCGACGGCGTCATGGCGGCCTTCATCTTCACGCTCGCCGCCATCACGGACTTCTTCGACGGCTACCTCGCGCGCCGCATGGGCGTCGTCTCGGTGCTCGGAAAATTCCTCGATCCGCTCGCCGACAAGCTCATCGTCATGGCGGCGCTGGTGGGCTGCGTGCACCTCGGGCGCATCTCGCCGTGGTTCGTCGTCGTGCTGCTCGGTCGTGAGCTCTCCGTGAGCGGGCTCCGCGCCATTGCCAGCAGCGAGGGCGTGGTCATTGCGGCAGGCCAAGACGGCAAGACGAAGACCGCGCTTCAGATGATCGGCATCATCTGCCTCGTCGCGGCCTACCCGGTGCGCCTCGACTACGGCTACCTCGACTTCGGCCTCGTGAACCTCGTGCGCGTCGGGCGCTTCATGCTGTACGTCAGCCTCGCGTTCTCCGTCGCGGCCATGGCGCAGTACATCGCGCTCTTCGCGGCGGCGGTCGACGCGAAGGTCGCGAAGCATCGACCCTGAGCACGGCACGGCGAGTCATGCTACGGAGCGCCGCATGACTTTCGCGCTCCGCCTCGGCCTCGCCTCCTTCGTCACGCTCGCCCTCGCGGTGAGTGGTTGCACTCTGCAAGGAGAAGGCGATCGCTGCAGCGTCGCGAACGGCAGCAGCGACTGCGAGTCTCCGCTCGTGTGCACGAAGCGCGAGCTCCTCACCGGCAGCACCGTCGACCGCTGCTGCCCCGCGGACCGCACGCAAGCGAGCACGGTCGAGTGCTCGGTCACGTTCACGGGCTCCGTCGACGCCGGCACGAGCCCCACGCAACCCCTCGTCGACGCCGGTTCGGCCGCAAGCGACGCCGCCGTGGACGCAGGCTCGGACGCAGGCTCGGACGCGAACTGACGAAGGACGCGAACCGCGGCCATCAGCGCGTCGTCACGCCCGCGAAGCCGCGGCTCCACCACAGGAGCGGCGCCGCGTTCGCTT
Source organism: uncultured delta proteobacterium (assembly GCA_903858055.1). Taxonomy (GTDB): domain Bacteria; phylum Myxococcota_A; class Polyangia; order Polyangiales; family Polyangiaceae; genus CAIQDA01. Next base: position 5,951 of record CAIOHM010000533.1, on the reverse strand, counting down.
CGGGCACGCGAACCTCGATCACGTCGAGCAGGAAGACCCGGTGATCGCCCGCGGGCACCACCTGACGCACGCGCGTGCCGAGCACGCCAAGGGAGCCCGCAACCGCAGGGACATCGACGCGCGTGGGCTCCAGGTCCACGCCCTCGAAGCGGTTCCCGGCGTGGCCGTCCATTCCGGCGAAGCGGAGCGCGCTCGCAGACTGGCTCGCCGCCAAGAGGCTCACGGAGATCGCGTCGCCCTCGACGAGCGTGGCCCCGAGGCGCGACCCGAGGCCGAGGCTCACGAGCACGATCGCGGGCTCCGCGCTCACACTCGCAAACGCCGCGACGGTCATGCCATGCAGCTCGCCCTCGGCCCGACCGCACACGACCGTAACGCCTGAGGCGAAGCGGCTCATGGCTTCTTTGAAAGCAGCTGCGCTCATGGAGACTCCCTACCCTCCGATGCCGCGGCGCAGAAGGCGCTTCACTTTTTCTTTGATCCCGAACCGCGCGAGCACGCCGACCGCGCCGCGCGAGATCCCGTGCATCGCGGCCTGCCCGAGAAAGAGCTCCAGCCCGCGCGGCGTCTTCGGGAAGAAGTAGAGGTCGGCGCAGTGCATCGCCTCGGTGCCGAAGGTCTCCTTGTGGCGCGTCTCGCCCTCGCCGAAGTCGAAGATGTGCCCCCCGTGCGTGGCGAAGAGGTCTTCGAGCACCGCGAGCTGGAGCACGACGCCGGGCGAGAGCTTCGCGTGGGCGTCGTCGTAACCGCAGTAGTCGTAGTAGATGAGCTTCCCGTCCCGTTGCGCGTAGAGGTACGCCATCGGCTCGCCGCTGGGGCCGTCGAGCAGGTAGCCCCGGGCTCGGCCCTCGCGAGCACGCGCGCGCATGTCGTCGACGAACGAAGCGCCCTTCGGGAGCCCCTTCGCGAAGAGTCGCTCTTGGTAGGTCTTCGCGGCGAGCGGCACGGCCTCGCGGTGAAAGCGCTCGAGCTCTTCGGCGGTTGCGGCGATGCGCACGCGAAGCTCGCCCCCGCACGCCTCGCGAAACTTCCGCTGCTTCTTCTGGAGCTGGCGACGGCGATCGGGCGGCATCGCCTTCAGGTAGGCGTCGAAGGTGCCCTCGAGGCGGATCGTGCTGCGCTTGTACTGATGCGGCGCAAAGCGCACACAGCGTTCGAAGCCCGCCACGATCGGCAGCGGCCCGCTCACCGGCTGCGAGAGCACCATGACGCAGGGCACGCCCGACGCCAGCACCGCGGCCGGCGGCACGTGATCGCCGTGGTCGACGGGGCGCTCGAGGAAGACGCTCGCGTCGACGGCGATCTCGACGTGGCGCGCGGCGATCTGCACCTCGCCGAGTTGGTAGCGAAAGCGCACGCGTTCACGGGGGTAGCGCGCCTCGCTCATGGCGACCTGCGGCAGCGCTTCGGGAGCTCGAGCAGCGGCGCGCGCAAGAGGTCGTCGACCTCGAGGCCGAGGAACGCCGCGACCAGATCGGCGTCGTCGAGACCGAGCCGAACGCCGCGACGCAACGTCGCGAGGAGCGCGCGCGCACTCGCCGCGTCGTCGAACGCGGTGCCCGAGCGGGCCGCGCGGGCGCCTGCGCTCAAGAAGCCGTTCATCCTTCGCAACACGTCATCACGTCCCTCCACGTACGCCGTCAGCAACGCCGCGCGGCGCGAGACCACCTGCCCCGGGTGCAGATCCCAACCTTGCGCGTAGCCCTCCGCGAGCTGGCGTCGTACCCGCTCCGCGTGGTGGCGCAGCGCGCGCTGCACGATTTCCTGATTTTCCTGATCCTCGAGCGAACCGGCGATCGCCTCGCGATGCGGACCCACGGGGATCTCGAGGAACGTTCCGTCGGAGACCTCGACCCCCGCGCGCGAGGCGCCGAGCGCGAGCACCGCGCGCGCATGGAGGCACGCAGAGTGGTCGAGCGACTGACTGCGCGCCGGCACGCCGAGCGAGGAGAGGTAGTCGAAGGCCCCGAAGTGCAGCGCGCTCATGCGACCTCGCGCCATCGAAGGCCAGAGCACGAGCGGCACACGCCCTTCGCGATCGAGCAGCGCCTCCGGCGTCTCGACCATCGCCTCCAGCACGAAGCTCCGCTCCGGCAGCCCGTGATCGACCTCGAGACGCTCGAGGGCGCGCGCCGCCATGGCGATCTCCTGCAGGTGCGTCACCTTGGGAATCGTCACGCGAAACGGCTCTCGCCCCGGCCGCCAGCCGCTCGCGACCATCGTGTCGACCACGAGGGCGAGCGTCCGCAGCGCGCGCTTCGCGGTGCCGCTCTCGAGCGCCCTCACCCGCACGCCCGTGCGCTGCGGCCATCCGCTCGTCCGCTTCTCGGCGAGCGCTTCCCCCACGAGCCGCGCGTGCGCGTCTTCCTCGTCGTCGCCGTGAGGCCCGTAGCCGTCTTCGAAGTCCACGCGCACGTCTTCGAGCGGCGCACGCTGCAAGCTCGCGCGCAGGCGCTCGCGGAGGGAGGCCACGCTCGCCGCCGTGGGCACGCCGAAGCACGCGACGAAGGCGTCGTCGCTATCGACGTAGCGCCCGAAGAAGCTCTGCACCTGCTCGCCGAGCTTCGCGAAGGTGCCGACCTTGAAACGCTGCGCGCCGCCGTACAGCGTACCGGAGGGCTGCGTCGTCATCGCATCGCGCCCCGCCTCGGGCTCCGGAGCGAGCGCCGCGAGGCCGTTCAGACGGTCGGGGTTCGGGGTCGAGTCGCTCATGGAGCGAAGACTACATGGCTGCGTCACGAATCGTGCCTCCCCAAACCGCAGCGTATTCCCTAGAACCCGGGCGGGACTGCTTTTTCTGGCACTTCCCCTCTTGACGCGTAGACTGAATGAACATTCAATGTTTGACGCGCTGCGTGCGCCCGTCATGCCTCGGAGGCTCCCCGTGTCGAAAGCCATTCAAGCCATCAACCGTTACAAGGCCGATCTTCGTGATTTCGAGTTCTTGCTGTTCGAGCAGTTCAAGATTCAGGAGCAGGTCCTCGGTCAAGGAACGTACGAGGCGTGGGACGCCGACCAGGTCAAGGCCTCGCTGACCGAGTGCTACCGCTTCGTGAAGGAAGTCACGGGCCCGCTCAACGCGATCGGTGACCACGAGGGCTGCCACATCGTCGACGGGCGCGTGAAGACGCCGACCGGCTTCAAGGAAGCCTGGACGAAGCTCTACGAGGCCGGCTGGCGCTCGATCGGCGTGGACGCCGAGCACGGCGGCGCGGGCGGTCCCTACGCGCTCATGGTCCTCGTCGAGGAGCTCCTCAGCGGCTCGAACACCGCGTTCGCGATGTACCCGGGCCTCTGCATGGGCGCCGCGGAGGTCATCATCCACTTCGGCACCGAGGAGCAGAAGGCGCTCTACATCCCGAAGATGATCCAGGGCCAGTGGGGCGGCACCATGTGCCTCACCGAGCCTCACGCCGGCTCCGACGTCGGCTCCGCGCGCACGACGGCCAAGCCCAACGGCGACGGCTCGTACGCGATCAGCGGCACGAAGATCTACATCTCGGGCGGCGACCACGACATGGCGGAGAACGTCGTGCACCTCGTGCTCGCCCGCGTCGAAGGCGCTCCCGCCGGCACGAAGGGCCTCACGCTCTTCATCGTCCCGCGCATCCGTCCGAACGCGGACGGCTCGCTCGCCGAGTTCAACGACGTGAGCGTCGGCGCCATCGAACACAAGATGGGCATCAACGGCAACGCGACCTGCGTCATGAACTTCGGTTCGGACGGCAAGTGCATCGGCTGGCCCGTCGGCGGCGAGAGCAAGCTGAACCAGGGCATGAGCCAGATGTTCCTCATGATGAACGGCGCGCGCATCATGGTCGGCATCCAGGGTGTCGCCGTGGCGTCGAGCGCCTACCTCAACGCCCTCGACTACGCGAAGGACCGCAAGCAGGGCTCGAGCATCACGAACTGGAAGGACGCCACGGCCCCGCGCGTCTCGATCATCGAGCACGCGGACGTGCGCCGCATGCTCCTCGACATGAAGGCCCGCGTCGAAGGCTGCCGCGCGCTCGCGGTCAAGCTCTCGTACCACCAGGACATGCAGCGTCTCCTCGCAGGCAAGGACGACGAGGCCGCCGCGTACCACGGCGGTCAGGTCGATCTGCTCGTGCCGCTCGTCAAGGCGTACTCGACGGACCAAGCCTTCCGCATCTGCGAGAACGCGATCCAGACCTACGGCGGTGCGGGCTTCACGCGCGACTACCCGGTCGAGCAGTACTGCCGCGACTCGAAGATCTTCTCGATCTACGAGGGCACGAACCACATCCAGGCCATGGACCTCGTCGGCCGCAAGCTCGGCCAGCGCGGTGGCGCGAACACGCAGGCGTTCATCGGCGACGTCGCGAAGTTCGTCGCGAAGCACGCGGGCCACGAGCGCCTTGGCGCCGCGGTGAAGCAGCTCGGCGCCGCGCAAGAGGCCCTCGCCGGGTCGGCCATGAAGCTTCTCTTCTGGTTCCAGTCGGGCAAGGTGCAGGTGGTTCCCCTCCAGGCGAACCGCTTCCTCGAGATGGCGAGCGAGGTCGCCGTCGGCTGGCTGCTCCTCGAGCAGGCCGTCACCGCGAGCGAGAAGCTCGCCTCGACGGACGCCGGTCACCCGGACCATGCATTCTACACGGGCAAGCTCTTCGGCGCCGAGTACTACGCATTCAACGTGCTCCCGGCCGTGGCGTACAAGGCCTCGCTCATGAACAACGAAGACAAGACCGCGCTCGACATCCCCGACGCGGCCTTCGCGACGGTCTGAGCGAAACCTCCTGAAAAACATGCAGCGCGAGGGCCATCGAAAGGTGGCCCTTTCGCTTTTCGGCGAGGCGCGCGAGGATGCGCCCGTGACCGAAGCTTCGATCTTCACCGACCGCCTCGAGCTCGTGCCCATCACGGCGGATCTCGTGCGCGCGGTGCTGGCGAACGACCGCGCGCGCTGCGAAGGCCTCGTGGGCGCGCGCTTCCCCGACGACTGGCCCGGTCGCGTTTTCGTGGAGCGGGCCTTCACCATCGACCTCGAAGCGGTGTTGACCAAGCCCGAGGTTCGCCTCTGGGGCGACCGCGTCCTCGTCACGCGCCACGGCCCGCGCAGCGTCGTCGGCAGCATCATCTTCCACGGCAAGCCCCTCGAGACCGGCCGCGCCTCCCTCGCCTACGGGGTCGAGCGCGCCTCGCAAGGCCGCGGCTACGCGACCGAGTCCGTGCGTGCGTGCGTCGCGTGGGCCCTCGAGCAGAACGAGGTGCGCGCGGTGGAGGCGACGACGACCCCGTGGCACCGGGCCTCGATTCGCGTGCTCTTGAAGGCGGGCATGCGGCAAATCGACACCGTCGATCACCTGATGCTCGGCGAGCTCGTGGTCTTCGCGATCGATCGCGGGATGGAGCTGCCGCCGCTCACGATCCCCTCGAACCTGCCCCTCTAGAACGCGCGAGGCGCCGGGCCCCTCGCGGAGTCACCGGCGCCCTTACCGCGTATGCGCGCAGGATGCGCAGCGTATTACAGGCTGAGACGCGACTGTGAGGGACCCGACTGGCCGCTCGGCGCGACCGAGCCCGTCGACGACGATCCGCCGGAGCCACCCTGCCCGCCGTTGCCGTTCGCGATGCACGCGTTGTCGCGTGCACCGAGGCCAACGGTGAACGTTGCCGTGCAGCCCGTCGCGACCGCGAGGCAGGTCGCAGGGCCGCCGTTACCGCCCGCGCCCGCGCCGCCTGCACCGCCAGGGCCGCCGTTGCCGCCCTTCGCGCCGGGGCCGCTGTCGTCGACGTAGCCGCCGCCGTTGCCACCCTGACCACCGCCGCCACCGCCGCCGCCGTTGCCACCCTGGCCGCCGCGCCCGCCGCTGCCGTAGCGGATGACGTTGCCCTCGAGCACCACGGTGCCCGTGCCACAGGTCACGCCGAGCGAACCGCCACCGGCGCCGCCACCGGTACCGGGCGTGCCGCCGCAGCCGCCGCTGCCGCCC